>JACIWY010000201.1 GCA_014360745.1 Chloroflexota bacterium | reverse complement strand
GGCGCCGGGCGCGTAGCCGTGATTTCATAAAGCCCTTAATCCGTGTCTTGTGCATCGCTATTTAAAAGGCCCGCTCTAGGACATGGGTGACGGCAAATGCTCCGCTTCCGCCGATGTTTTGGATCATCCCCAACCGGCAGCCGGGGAGCTGGTTTGCCCCTGCTGCGCCGCGCAACTGTAACGCCGCCTCCACCGCTTGGTAGATGCCGGTGGCGCCCACCGGGTGTCCGCGAGCTTTGAGCCCGCCCATGGTGCAAATAGGGATACGCCCCTGCAAGGTGATCTCACCTTCCATGGCCAACCTGACCCCCTGGCCTCTTGGGGCGAACCCCGAAGCTTCCAGCGACAAGGCGGCCATGATCGAAAAGGCATCATGCAATTCGACAAAATCGATGTCCTCCACGCCCACTTTTGCCTGGGCCAAGGCACGCTGAACGGAGACCTCGACCGCACTCATTACCAAGGGGTCGCGTCGATCATGCAGCGCGACCGCGTCGGTTGCCGCCGCCGACCCCAGGATGCGCACCGCCGGCAGGTTATGTCGCCGTGCGAATTCGGTGGGGGCCAACACCACCGCCGCCGCGCCATCGGCCACCGGCGAAGAATCGAGCAGGCTCACCGGCTCGACAATAGCCTTGGCCTCGGCCAGAGCCTTTTGGCTCAGTGGCCGCCTGAACATGGCGTAAGGGTTGTTCACCGCGTTGGCATGGGCATTGAGCGCAAAGCCCCAAAAATCCTCTTTGCGATACCCGTATTCATGCATATAACGCCGCATCAACAGCGCATTCAGCGCCACAAAAGAAAGCCCTTGATCGGCCTCATACTCGGCGTCGGCTGCGGTCGCCAGAGCGCGGGTGATCTCTGCCGAGGGCGCCTCGGTCATCTTTTCCACGCCACAGGCCATGACGATATCGGCCGACCCTCCTGCCACCGCCAGGTAGGCCAGTCTCAGCGCCGCCCCACCCGATCCACAAGCTGCTTCTACTTTGATCGCCTCGACCCCGCGCAGGCCGGCGTGGTCGGCCAAGAGCGCTCCCACATTCTCTTGGCGTGAGAGCTGCCCCGAAAGCATGTTACCCACATAGAGCGCCTCCGGCCTTTCTATTCCTGCGTCGCTCAAGGCGGCCCGCACGGCTTCCATGCCCAAAATGCGCAAAGGCTTTTCCCAGTGCTCTCCTACCGGCGTTTGCCCGATGCCCACAATGCTGACATCTCTCACCCTGGGCGCCCCTCAATCCATGTGTAGTTTGCGGCGAAGACGTACATAGGTGCCATAATCGATCGGCTGACGCCGGGCGATGTATTCCTCCGTCTTGGGGGCCAGATCGCGCCGCTCGTCGATCGCCTCTGTCACCAACCAGGCAAAGGCGTCGCTGCCCGCGCCGGAGCCAAAAGAGACATGTAGAATACGCTGGCCCGGCTTGGCTATATCCAGCAATGCGCTCAGGCCGATCATTGACGAGCCCGCATAGGTGTTGCCGATGCGCTCTGCCAACAGGCCCGGCGCGCACTGTTCGGCACGAAAGCCCAGCTCCGCGGCTATACGGCTCGGAAAGGCCACATTGGGCTGGTGAAACACAGCCAGATCGAAATCCTGGGCCGTGTAGCCCAGGCCGGCCAGCAGGCGCTCTGCCGCCGCCCGCGAATGGGCGAAATAGGCAGGCTGTCCTGTGAAGCGTTCGGCGTGTTGCGGGTAACGTCGGTGCGGCCGTCGCCAGAAATCGGGGGTGTCACTGATGAAAGAGAAGGACGCTTCCAACACCGCCACGCTCTCCTCCGCCGGCCCCATAAGATAAGCGGCACCCCCTGCCGCGGCGGTGAACTCTAGCGCATCGCCCGGGCGCCCCTGGGCGGTGTCCATACCGATGGCCAGAGCATAGTCCGCCATCTGCGAACCCACCAACGCCACCGCCGCTTGCATTGTCTCGGTGCCCGCCTTGCAGGCGAATTGCCAATCCGCGCCCAACGCGGCCGGCGCCGCGCCGATGGCCTGGGCCACGATCGTCGAACTCGGTTTTACGGCATAAGGGTGAGACTCGCTGCCCACCCACACCGCGCGGATCAATGCCGGGTCGATTCGTGCGCGGCGGATGGCGTTCCGGGCCGCCTCGATCGACATGGTGATCGTGTCTTCGTCGAGCCCCGGCACCGCCTTTTCCGTCACCGGCAGCCCTCCCTCGCCGCCGTGCCAAATGCGATCGATCTCCACCGCCGGGAGCCGATAGCGGGGCACATAGGCGCCATAACCGACGATCCCCACCGGTCGGCGGGGTCTCATCACACCCTGGCCCGCCTCAACCGTCATGTGCTCCCGCTCCCCGCAGCTCGCGCAACACTTCCTCGGCCCGGTCGATGCGCACCTTACCCTCTTGGACCAGCCGCTCCGCCACATGCGTTACCTCATCGCCTTCGGCGCCGGCGGCCATCGCCACCTGGCGGGCGTGCAGCTTCATGTGCCCTCGCTGGATGCCCTCCATCGCCAGGGCGCGCAACGCGGCCAGATTCTGGCCCAAGCCCACCGCCGCCATCACTTGAGCCAACTCGCGAGCGGTCGATACGCCCAATATCGCCAGCGCAGCCCGCGCCGTGGGATGTGCCCGCGTAGCACCGCCCACGATCCCCGCCGCAATCGGCAGCTCAATGGAGCCGACCAGGTCGCCCTCTCGATCGCGTTCCCAGACCGTTAGCGGACGGTAACGCCCCGAACGGGCTGCGTAGGCGTGTGCGCCGGCCTCTAGGGCCCGCCAGTCGTTGCCCGTGGCGACGGCCAGCGCGTCGATGCCGTTCATGATCCCCTTGTTGTGGGTCGCGGCGCGATAGGGATCGGCTGCCGCAAAAGCATAGGCCTCGATCACTCGCTGTACTCCTTCCTCCGGGCCTAGCCCCTCGATGCCCAGCGCTTCTTTGGGCACCCGACACCAAGCCCGCGCCAAGCGCCTGTCGGCCAGGTTAGAAAGGATGCGCAGCCCGACGCGCCCGCCACTCAATGCCTCGACTCGCTCCTTGAGCGCCTCGGCCACGGTGTTCACCGCGTTGGCGCCCATGGCGTCGCGTACGTCAAAGACGATATGCACGACGAGCATAGGGCCCACGGGGCTCTCTTCCAGAACGCGCACCTCGAGGTCCCTGCCCCCACCGCCCAACTGCACTAACACGGGGTCCTGTTCGTTGGCCAGGGCCAGCAATTCCTCTCTGGCAGCCAATACGCGCAGACGCGCGGCCGAGGGATCGGGTACGTCCAGAACTTGGATCTGAGCGATCATACGCGGCTCATCGGCGTCGGCATGGTAACCGCCCCCTTCGCGCACCAGCTTGGAGACATAGCTCAGGCCGGCGACGATGGACGGTTCCTCGACGACCATCGGCACCAAATAATCCCGGCCGTTGATGGTCATGTTGGTGGCAATGCCTACGGGCAAACTGTAGATGCCGATGACGTTTTCGATCATCCTCTCGGCTTGATCCAGCCCCAAGCCTCCTCGCCCAAAGGCCTCTATGTCGGCAGCGGACAAACGCGCAAAGGCGCGCACACGTTCCAGGCGTTCTTGAGGGCTGAGTTGGAAAAAGCCCGGTAATCTTGATGTGCGAGACACCGCACCCTCCAGGGATAGATGATTCGGCGCAAGCCGGGGTGGCCGCGTAGCGACCGATGAGACGAGGCCCGCATAGTGGAGCCTGACACGAGCGATTATAGCATGACCCGCCTGTCAAAAACTGTCAGAACCTATCAAGCGGCTACCGATGATCGCCATTTTCAAGGGATGAGTATGTGGTTGGGACGCAGATTGCACAGATAGAACGGACTGGTAAATTATGGATCTCTTTGCGTATTCTTTTTTACCATCTATGTCCTGTTCTCTGCGCTGCCTCGGAAGTAGGGTACAGAGGAAAGCGGGCGCCCGAGAGCCTGCGCCCGCTTTGAAGGTATATCCCCCGAAGGGAGGTTGTCGGCTAGATCCCTTCGGCCGGGGGCTGTACCGCCGGCCCTGCCATCGCCGACGGCTTGGCCTGAGCCTTGACCTGGCCCAGTAAATGCCCGCTGACCAGGGCAGCCCAGAACCAGGTAAAGAACACGCCGATGACGCATAGGATCACGCCCAGAGTGGCGACAAAACGAGCCACGATAATCAGCAAGAGCGCGATGATATAATTGCCCAAGTTGTCGCCGATGAAACGAAAGATCTCGCCGAACTTGAAGAAGCTGCCGAATTCGCCCTCTTCGGCGTACTTGATGATCGCCGCGGGCAGCACGATGCCCTCCGCCAAGCCCCACAATCCGGATAGGCAGGAAAGGCCGGCGACACATACGCCCAGGAATCCTTCTAAATCACCGGAACCGTTGCTGCTGAGCGCGCTGACGATGGAGGTAAAGCCGGTGATGAGAATGATGGGAATCGAATAGATCAAGCCGGCGAGCACGACCATCAAGCCCTTTGTCCAATCTCCCCCCCAGTCGTCCCAGGCCGGCAAGGGGGTAGGATTGCCTTCGGCGACGTTTTTGAGCAGCCGCAATGTGTAGCCCGCAATGACCAGCGCGGTAAAGATGTTGACCAGGGGGATGACGCTGAGCAGGACCAAAAGCCCGCCGATGGCAAGCTTTTCGACCCACTTTTCGTCATCAAACATGAAGGTGAACGCACGTCCGATATCCATGAACTTGCTCCTTTTCTCTGTTCGCGATGTTCGCGGTCGACCCGAAAAATCCTGGCCTACATTATACCTTGAGCAGCAACTCGCTTTCAAGGCCGCCGTCACGTGTGGATCCGTCCGGCTTGGATAGGACACGGATTGTACAGACCAATACGCATTAAGGGGCTCATTGGTTTCTGCAAGCCTGACGAGATATACCTGAGCGATCCACGCAGGACCGCGTCGACGCCTACGGGCAGATCAGTCACTTCCTGGAAGACGTCTATATGCGCAGACGGATGCACTCTTCTCTCGGCTATCTGACGCCGAGGGAGTTCGAGCCTCGATGGCAGAGGGCTAGGTAGTTCCATGATCCAGGGCGTTGTTGGTTAAAATCTCGAAAAGGTGTCCAGTTCTAGGGGTCCACTTCAACGTTCGTTTCCTGCTCTGCATGGATGAAACGAGCAGGCTAACGCCCAGCATGAACCGCGTCGTGTTCGATGCTGTTGTTCGACTTCTGTCTATGCTCTCGGCCTTACGTGCTGTCGGGCTCGGATCCCCCTCATCTCTTTCATTCGATTCGTGACAGCACCTTGAGGGTCGTTGCCAATTCGGGGGTGTTTATGTTGCCACCTGATCGTCCTCGTGGTGCGCCTTGGCAACAGCCGCGGCCAGGTCATCCAACTTCGCGTAGGTCTCGGCCGTTGGCGCGCCTTTGTGAAGCACCGTCCCAAGCACGTTCACTTTCAGGTTGGGAATCAACCCCGCGATTTGCTCGATGGCCTTGCTGCTCCACCCGTACGATCCCACAATCGCGGCGTACTTGAGCTTCGGGCGGAGGAGGTTGGCGAGGTGCGCCGCGTAGTAGACCGCCGGGTGCGGCCCGACATGCACCGTCGGCGTGCCAACGATCAGCGTGGCGGCATCAACCAAAGCAATGGCGAGCTTACCGATGTCGGTAACGGCGAGATCGAAAGCATGCACGGTGACGCCCTGCCGCGCAAGCGCGTTGATGAGATGCTTGACCATCCGTTCTGTGCTGCCGTGCATACTCACGTAGGGGAGAACGACCTCGTTCTTCATGGTCGGCGACACCCAGTCGCGGTATGCGTCGAGGATGAACCCGGGATCGTCGTAAACGGGACCGTGACTCGGGGCGATCACGTCGAAAGGACACTCGCCGATCTTGTCCAGGTTCCGCTGAATGACCGTGCGGAACGGCATCATGATTTCGGCGTAGTATCGCTTGGCCGCCTCGTAGACGCGGGCCTTGTCCGTCACGTACAGGTCGGTGGTCGCGAGATGCGACCCGAAGAAGTCGCAACTGAACAGGCACCGGTCCTCCGGTACATAGGTCACCATGGTCTCTGGCCAGTGCACCCATGGCGTGTAGATAAACCGCAGCGTCTTGTCGCCCAGCGAGATGCTCTCGCCATCCTCGACGACCCGGATGCGGCTAGCCGCCACACCCAGGTGGGTGGTCAGCAGGTCTTCGGCCTTCTTGCTGCACAGCAGTTTGGCCTCGGGGTAGCGGGCCAGCACCTCCGGGATTGTGCCGGAATGGTCCTGTTCGGCGTGGTGCGAGACGACGTAGTCCAAATGCTCCACGGCCTCAAGCTGCTTCATGAGATCGTCATGCAGCGCCGGGTCCGTACTGTCCAACAAAGCCGCCCCTTCTGAGCCCCGGATCAGGTAGGCGTTGTAGCTCGTGCCGTCCGGAAGCGGGATCAGTGAATCGAACAATCTCCGTTCCCAATGTACCGTGGCAATGACTTGGATGCCTTTGCGGATTTCACGTGCGTGCATGGCGGTCTCCTTTCGCCGTGGCAGCAGTTATTCTTCTACCAGAGGATCGTCGTACTCCTCAGTTGCCCATTCGGCCGCCGCAAGCGGAGCGCAGCGAGCGGAGCGTGTCGGCTGGAAGCGCGTGTTAGCCGCCGTTTGATTTCTTGCGAACGCCAACCCCAATAGGATTAATGGGCAAAAAGAGATGATGTACTCGTTGTGCCAATTCGCAG
>JACIWY010000200.1 GCA_014360745.1 Chloroflexota bacterium | reverse complement strand
CGAGGCCGAAAACGACGCCGGCGAAATCGCTCGCCAACTGCTCGCGGGCCAACAAAAAGGCGGGCCAAGCGCCCAGCGAGACAACGACGACCTGCAAAAAGAGCAGTGCCATCGGGCTGGCCCACAGCAGGTAAAGCAACGAAATGGGCACCAGCAACAGCTCGACATGGTAAGCCAAGAGGATGTCGGTGCGCCGAAAACGCTCCAACGGCAGATCGATAGGCACATTCTCTAGCGTAGAAAAACGCAGCAGGCGCCCGTGGATGGTGTTCCAAACGACCTGATCGGTGTACCCCAGGTCCATAGCGCTCGTGCCCCATGTCTCATGGCGCAGGGTGGCCAGCCAAGAGAAGAGGACGATATTTGCGACGATCAAGGCGCCGACCACAATGGGCGCGAGGCGGCCGGGTTTGTCGTTAGCGTTGTGTGCTTTCACGGGCCATCGAATCGCACGGCTGATGAGAACGGAACGCTACAACGGGGCAACGCAGCGCGATGATACATCTCAAGGTATCAAGGAGCGAACACCAACGTACAAGTCGCAGACACGGGATCCGCTCGCCCCTCTTCCGCCGCAAACACCTTGACAAAGAAGGGATAGGTGGCGGTTAGGTCGCGAAATTGAGCGTCGAACGGGTTCGCAGAGATCAGCGGGCGGCTCCATTCCAAGCGCCATATGCCCCCTCCCCAACCGCCGGCTGAGGGCAGGGGATCGGCATACCCCGGCGGGATCGTCTCGGCCATGACATAAGCCAGGCGCCCCTGGCCATCGACAAAAGCGGTGTGGCAAGCCACAAGACAAGCGGTATCGCCCACCCCCGGCCAAGGCTCGGGCAGATCGAAATGCACGGTCAAGCGGTTATAGAGGGCATCGGGCTGGCCGGGCCTCAAATCACCGGCCCAAGCAGCGAAAAGGAAAAGCTCCTTGTCCGTATATAGCGCACGCATCTGCAGCTGCAAGGCATATTCATCACTATACGCACCCCAGGTCAAGGGAATCGTCGCCGTGGTGGTCTCTGCCCACAACGATTCCGGGTAGCCGTCGATGGCCGGTGGGCGACGCGCCTTGTAAGCCACTAACCGAGGGGCCGAAGGTGTCTCCCAGGCCATCCCGCCTCCGCTCAAAGCCACGGCCGGGCCACATGTAGCATACACAATGCCGGCCAAGGCAAAAGCGCCGCCCCAAAATCCGGCGATAAGGCCCCAAACCCTTCTCATAGCCCCCTACCGATCACTGAACCCGATAGCTCACAGGCACGATATTGCTGGTGTGACACTCGTGGTCCACGGCGAAAAAGTACCAGGTATGCAGACCACGGGCCAGACCGGGCAAGCGAACCTGCGCTTGATAACGATCGTTGCCCACATAACGCAGCACCTGGGCCAGGCCGAGATTTGGATTCAAGGCAAAGATCTGATCCTCGGCCAGATCCAATCGCCCTTGCGGATCGGTAGCGGTGATGGCAAAGGTGACGACGGCGTCACCCGCTCCGACGGGCGGCTGGATGATGGGGTTAGCCACGGCAGGCGCCAGGCCACCACGCGGCAGCGGGGGGAGGGCAATGCGTCCGTCCACAGTGGCACCGGCCGAGAGGTTAACGTTGATCTCATGATAGACCCGCCCCTCAGCATAGGCTTTGGCCGGCAAAGCCGGCACCGCAGCCACGTTGACCAAAGTCACCCTGCCGTTGCTATCTGCGCGGACGCCCAACGGCGTATGGGCGGTGAGCACCGTTACAAAGGCTCCCGGAATCGGCCTGCCCGCTTGATCCACCACCTGGATGCGCACCGTGCCCACCACGCCGGCATCGCGCACAGCCTGTGTGGCCCAAGGTAAGGTATCAAGGCGGCATATCCTGACCGCCTCGGCCACCAGATTCCAGGCTGCCCCATAATTGTTCTGCGCCCGCGCTTGTTGGAACAGGTTGACCACCTGCTGTGTCTCACCAATGACCTGGCGCAGAATCTCTTTGATTTGCTCATTGGGTATCTCCCCAAGAGCCCGATTGGCATGGCTAAGCACCCGATTGGCTTGATCAAGACCATCGCCAGCATAATCTTGAACTACCTTGAGACGCCCGGCTTCATCCTGAGCAATGCGCACGGGTAAATCTTTGGCAAAGTCGGCGCGAATACGCATCTCGTTGACAAAGTACCAGGTATCGAGGAGGGCCTGCGTAGGATAGGCTGGGCGCGCAATGGGCGTCGGCGAGGGCGGCGCGAGGCTTTGCAGCCAGGCGTGGATGTGCAGCAACTCTTCATCGCTGATTCGGGCCGCGGAGAAGGCGGGCATCTGGCCCCGACCTAGACGCACTGTCGCCCGAAGTTGATCGTAGCTTAGGCCGGTGCCGGCCAAACGCGGGCCAACGCCCCCTTCGGCGTTCGTACCATGGCAATTCCTACAAGGCGCCTGCACCCACAATCCCTCGCCTAGCGAGGGATTCGGCTTGGGCGGTACGGGCGTGTTCGTCGGCGGAGCTGGCGTAGCAGTGGGAGGCAGGGGCGTGTCGGTCGGCGGGATAGGCGTTTGGGTCGGCGGCGCCGGCGTCACCGAGAGTGGAGCCAGGGTATCTGTAAGGGGCGGTGGCGTGCCGGTTGGAGGAAGGCCCGTGGCGATCGGGGGCAAGGGCGTCTCCGAAGGCGCAGACTGAGGAGTGTTCGTCGATGGCACGATCGTCGCCTCTGGTTGCACATCGGCAGCCACGCTCCCCAAGCTCTGTAGCCAAGCATAGATATGGCGCAATTCCTCATCGCCGATCCGCGATTCATCAAAGGCGGGCATACGGCCCCTACCCTGGCGAACGGTGGCCACCATCTGTTCCAAAGAAAGGCCAGTGCCCGCCAGGCGGGGGGCAGTTTGCCCCTGCGCTTCGGCACCATGGCAATTCTTGCAAGGCGCATCCGCCCATATCTGCGCCCCGGCGGCTGCATCTCCGAGCTCGGAGCCAACAGCTGTTGGCGGCATAGCCGTTGAAGCTTGCATCTCGGTCAAAGCAGGCAGCGCCTCTTTTGCCGATGTCGTGGGCACGGCAGGCGTTGCCGATGCAGCGCATGATACCAACACAAACACTACTAAACTATAACAAAAGGCCCATACCAACCCAATTATCTCGTTCTTTTTACTTTTCTGCATCTCTAGTCCTTCCTTGCCGTCCCCATGCCAGGCTAACCGAAACCGACCCTTGTTCCTCGTCTTCTCGCCACTTGCTCACAGGCTCCAGCACACCCCACAGCCGCTGCATGCCTCGGGCGGGGAATCGCCCAACAGGCGGCCTCTCCAGCGACGATAGGGGGCATCGTTCCAGATCTCGACAAAGGATTTTTCCCAGATATTGCCCAGCACAAGCTCGTCGTAATGGGTGGCAGCAAAGGGGGCTATGCAACAGGGCAAAGCGTTGCCCTGGGCCGTGATGTACGCGGTCGTCCAGGGGCGAAGACAGGCCCTCCAGGGGCGCTCTTCTCCTTTTCGCGCCGCCGAGAGGCTCTCGTCGGGATCGGTAGCCCCCGAAGCACGAAAGGCGATGCCCAAGGCCTTGCCCAATCGGGCACATTCGGCGACGATCTCTCGCTCTCGGGCGGCCAATCGCCCAAAGAGGGTTTGCTCGGGCCCGGCGAGCCCGCGTCGTTGGCGCGGATCGAGCAAATAAACCAGGCGTTGTACATAGACCTCGGCGATGCCGATCTCGCCGGCCAATCGCACCAACTCGGGCAGTTGCTCGATGTTCTCCTTCATGCCGATGCACCAAAGTGACAGCTTGGGCCCTTTTACACCCAGGCGTTTTTGGGTGGCCACAAACTCGCGCACATTGCGCACGACTCGATCAAAGAGCGGCCTGCCTCGCAAACTCTCATACAGCCGTGGGTCTGCGCTATCCAAGGAGAGACGATACTCATCCAATCCGCTCAGGGCCAAGGCCTCTTGCCTATCCGGCGTGAGCAGCGTACCATTCGAATTGAACAACACCGTAACGCCACGCTTCTTGAGCCGGCGGATCATCTCCGGAAGCTGCCGATTCAGCAGCGGCTCGCCGATGCCGTGCAATACCGCTCGTTCCAACGCCGGGAATTGCTCGATCAAGGCATCGAATTCATCCAGGGTTAGATCGCGCGGCGGCTCAGGCCAGCGCACGGAGCGCACACAAGCCGCACAGGCCAGGTTGCAACGGTTGGTGACCTCGATGAACACGCAGCGGGGTTGCGCTTGAACATGCTCGCCCCTGGCTTCCGAGAGGCGGTAGGCATCCGGCAAGTGAGGCGCACTTGGCGGGATAGGGACATCTTTCATAGGCGGGCGCCTCTCCTTTTACCATTCCGCGCATATTTAAAAAGGGTGCCAAGAATGCGATAACCGGCGATCAAGCTCCCTTTGAGCGTGCCCGACACCTTGGATCTCCCTCCCAGGCGAGATCGATAGGTCACCGGAACTTCTACAATGCGATAACCTTGCTGTGCCGCCTTGAGGATCATCTCGATAGGCCAGCCATAGGTCAATTCCGACATCTGCAAAGCGATAAGGTCTCGGCGGCGCAGGGCGCGAAAAGGCCCTATGTCGCTGATCCGCAGCCCATAAAAAGCCCGCAAGAGCCATGCGGCCAGCCGATTGCCGAAACGCTGATGCGACGGCATGGCACCGGCGGCGATAGTGCCCAATTCACGAGAGCCGAGCACCAGCTCCGCCTTGCCCTCTATTAATGGAGCAACGAGTCGCGGGATCTCGGCGGCATCAAAGCTACCGTCGGCATCCATAAAGACGAGCAGGTCGCCCCTCGCAGCCAGACTGCCGGCTAAGCAGGCCGCACCATACCCTCGTCGGGGCTCGGACACGACCCTCGCGCCGTTGGCGGCGGCCACCTCGGCCGTGCGATCGGTGGAGCCGTTGTCCACTACGACCACCTCGTTCACCCCTGCCTGAAACGCCCGCGCTACCACCATGCCGACGGTCGCTTCCTCGTTCAAGGCGGGGATAACGACCGAGATGGATGCGTTTACGTCGTTTAATGGCCGAGATGAAACCACCGCGTATCCCCTTTTAGGCCACGATCGTCGTGCAATAGTTCCGCGCGCGCACCAACGCCCTGGCCGGCGCCCACTCATGATCGAGACATACCTCGTCTCCACGACACCATGGGCAGTAAGGATCGTGTTGATTCAGATCCCCTAACAGGCGACGTCGACCGGCACATCCTCCCCGGCAAGGGCAATCGCTCGCCAGGGGAGGGACCTCGGCGGCCTGGCGGAATTCGGGCGTATCCAGGATCCCCTCGCCCAAGAGGCACAGATCGTCGATGGTCAGCGTTCCTTCGGGCCAGTACACACAAGGGGTGACATGCCGCCGCGGGGTGATACGCACGCTCTCCACCCCACATACACAACTGGCCTCCAGGCCCAATACCGCGCCAACCACCGGCTCGGTGCAGCTCACCAGCTTGGCCGAACCGAGCAGCCGCCGGAACCCCTCCCAAAACTGCTCATAGCTCAAGGTAAAGCGATCGTTTTGCACGGGTTGATAGACGTTCACCCGTAGATTGAGCTCTTGCGAGCGCGCCAACGCTGCGAGCTTGTCCATCTGCACATAGTTGTTGCTCATCATGGTGGCCAAGATCGACACTTGGACGCCGAGCTTCCGACAGCGGTCAATCGCGCGATGCACATCGCGCCAGTTGCCGACGCCACGAAAGGCATCCTGTTCTCGCTCGGTGGCAAAATCGATCGACACCTCCACATCGTGAAAACGTTTCATATCTTCATCCGGCATAGCGAGCAGGCTATAGCCGTTAGAGGCCATGCTCAGTCGGATGCCGCGCCCGCTGATATAGCGCACGACCTCTAAAAATTCGGGATGGAGGGCGTTCTCCCCTGTGCCCAAACCCATCGAGTGTACGGGAAGATACTCGCAAACACGCCGGACATCGTTCAACGTCAGGGCGTATACCCGATCCGTCGGGCGATAACAATGCGCGCAATGCAGATTGCAATCGCTCGTCAAACCAATACCTACCGAAAATGCCACGAGATCCCCCTGTGTGAGACGTGCGTCAGGCCATAAGGGAGGAGAGAAACGCGAACAGACGATACCCCTAGAATGCCCAGCAGACGATCGGTGAGGCCGACGGATGAGGATGAAAAGTCCGCTGGCGAACTTGTCTCGCGCTCCGAAATACGGCAGCGAAGATTCATCTATGATACCACATTAAGAGGAAAAGCCAAGTCTTGCAGGGCCGCGAGGGGCGTCGGGCGGAGGTGTTCCCCCCGTGTTCGCGCAGCTTTCCTGGGCGCTGTGCGCCCTGGGCAGCGAGCTGGTGGCGCTACACCTGATGGAGTCGCCGCGGCTGAACGCGCTGATCACCACCTTCCCCGTGCTCGGCAACGCCGAGGTCGTGCATCCGCATTACGCCCCGCCCCAGGGAGGGTGGCCGGGGCGGGTGTATATCAACAAAACCCAGTACTTAGGGGTCGCGCCGGAGATTTGGGAGTTCATGGTCGGCGGCTACCAGGTGTTGGACAAGTGGCTGAAGGACCGGCACGGGCGCGCCCTTTCCTTCAACGATCTGCTGCATTACCAAAAGATCGTCGTCGCCCTGCAAGAGACGATCCGCCTGATGGCCGAAATCGACGGGGCGATCGAGGCCCCCGGCGGCTGGCCCCTTCGC
>JACIWY010000020.1 GCA_014360745.1 Chloroflexota bacterium | reverse complement strand
TCGCAGGTGATTATTTCGCCCTCACCTTGGCCTTGTATTTGCGAGATCCTCGACGCCTTAATGTCCTGGACCCTCTGCTTTACAAGCTTTACCATACCACCTTGTTGGCGGACAATTTCTGGCAAGGTGAAACGGCGCAACGCGGGCGCTCGTGAATGAGATGGGCCCGAGGCGGCGGGTCAGAAGGTAAAATCTTGCAGATTCGAGCCGCCGATGAATTCGCGCAAGAGCGAGTTGTCGGGCACCATGTCGGGCTCGCAGGGGCGAACCCATTGGAGAAAGGCCAACAACCGCTGGGCTTCGATGGCTTCCATCGTCCCATGGGGCACCCGTAATAGCAGAGGCTCGGCGAAGGGCTTGAGCACCGCCAATTCGTAGACGAGCGCCGAATTAAACATGACGTCGGCGTTCTCTTGATAGGGAAAGATGTTGCGCTCCTCCCCCCGGCGAATGCTCTCCCAGCGCTCGATGGTCTGCTGGGCCGAATAGCCGCGATATTGGGCGTCGCGCACGATGCGTCGCAGCATCCGCGTGTCGGTGGTGGGCACACGGTTGTGATGGTCGATGTTGAGCTGAGTCAGGGCCGAGACATAAAGGCGAAAGATCCGTTCCGGGGGCACGTCGGAAACCAATCTGGGGTTCAAGCCATGGATGCCCTCGACGATGAGAATGGTGTTCTCGGGCAATTGCACCATCTTGCCGGGCATCCCTTGCCCTGTTTTAAAGTCAAAATGCCGCAACCGCACCGGCCGGCCCTCGATCAGCGCGTTGAGCTGCTCGTTGAACAGCGAAACGTCGATGGCCTCCAGCGCCTCGAAATCGTATTCTCCCTCCTCGTCGCGAGGAGTCCTATCGCGATCGACGAAATAGTCGTCCAAGCCCAAGGCAAAGGGCCGCAGGCCATCGGCCATAAGCTGGATGGCCAGCCGACGGGCAAAGGTGGTCTTGCCCGAGGCCGAAGGGCCGGCGATAAGCACCAGCCGAATCCCTTGTTCGTTACTCGCCAGGCGATCGGCGATCTCGGCGATCTTTTTCTCGTGCAGCGCCTCGGCGACGAGGATCGCCTCGCGCACACGTCCCGTTTCAATGGCCTGGTTCAGCGAGCCGACATCGACGATATCGAGCAAGCGCAGCCGCCGGGCGTAATCTCGGAAGACGCCCATCAATTTGGGAAAATCTTGAAACGGGGGCAAGGATGTGGGCTCTTGGCGTCGTGGCAGTTGCAAAATAAAGCCCGGCGGATAGAGCTTGAGGTCAAAATATTTCAGGCTCCCCGTGGAAGGGGGCATCAAGCCATAAAAATAGTCGTGGACGCCGTTCAGGCTGTACACGGTGACATGCCCCTGATGAGATTGCAGCAACCGAACCTTGTCCTCATAACCCTGCGAGGCAAAGTGAGCGATGGCTTCCCCCACCGGCATCTGTTGCCTATTGATGGGCACATCGGCGGCGACGATCTCTTGCATGCGTCGCTTGACGGCTTGCAGCTCGTCTTGGCTCAAGGGAGGGCGAGCGGATATCTCGCAAAAAAAGCCGCCTAACGTCACCGAGTGATCGACGAGCACGCGCGCTTGGGGATAAAGCTCGTGCATGGCCACGACCAATAAGAAGGTGAGCGCACGCTGATAGATGCGCATGCCGTCATTGCTGGTAGTGTCGATGATCTGCACACGGATATCGCGTTGCACGGGAAAGGTGAGCTCCTGCAGCCCATCTTCCACGAGGGCGGCCATGATCGGGGCGGGTGGATTCGGGAAAGCGGCGCGACAAAAGTCCACCAAGGGCGTGCCGAGAGGCCCTTCATAAATACGGCCATCGGCAAAGGTCACTTGCGCCGTCTGTCTGGGGCTGGCCGGCCTGATAAGGATGCGCTCTGACATGGCTTTCATCCTCCGCGATCAGCGCTGGCCGTACTTTTCCACATAGCGCCGGTGGGCTCGCTCTACTTCTTCGGGTGGTATCTCGTCGGGCTGGCCCATCTGCAACGCATAATAGACGGTGCGGGCGACATCCTCGGTCATCACCGCCGCCTTGACGGCGGCTGTCACTGTGGGGCCGATGGTAAAGACGCCGTGGTTCTTGAGCAGAATGGCCGGGCTTTTGCCGATGGAGCGCACAATTTCCTGGCCGATTTCGTCGCTGCCGATGCGAGCATACCCCCCGCAGGGGATGGGGCCGCCGAATTCGTCAGCGATGGCGGTGAGATATACGGGGATGGGACGCCCTAAAGCGGCAAAGGCGGTGGCGAAGGTCGAGTGGGTATGGACGACGGCATGAACGTCCTCGCGATGCCGATAGACATAAAGGTGAGCGCCAGCATCGACCGAGGGCTTCAAGTCTCCCTCGACGATCTGGCCCTCCGGAGCTAGGATGACGATGGCCTCTGGCGTTAGCTGTTCGTAGGGGAGGCCACTGGGCTTGATCAAGACGTAACCGCTTCGAGGATCGCGGGCGCTGACATTGCCGCTGGTCCAGGTGACCAGGCCGGCCTTGGGCAACATCAGGTTCCCCCAACAGACCTGTTCGCGAAGTTCGGGCAACAACACGGATGTATCTCCTCGCTGAAAATCATAGCTTGCCTAGACCATATCATGTTCGTCCATTATGACATTCGAGCGGCTCGATGTCAATTGTATATTATTTGACAATAAAAATAACGGTCGAGGACAAAAGGCTATAAGACACGCCTTAGTGGGAAAATAGCGGATGAGCGATATTTTGACGCCAAGCTATGAATCGATATACTTATTATGCAAAATTGTGTGCGCTTTGCGCTCATCCCCATTACACACAAGGAGTCGAAAATGAGGCTTTTTGGTCGCAAAAATCAGGCCCAGCGATGTTCTGATTGCCGTTTTTACGCGCTGGTGGAAGGGAAGGGCTTTTGTTCCAAAGACGTCCCGGCCCACGTCAATGTGCGGCTGCTCTCTAGCGAGGGCGTCAAGCGGCAATGCTCCCCTTGCCCGGCCGAGATGACTTGTGCTTCTTGGGTTGCCAAAGCATAGTATGACGTGCTTGTAACGGAACGGGGCACGCGCATGAATACAGAGCGCGTGCCCCGTTCTCGTTTTATCGATAATATCAAGGGGGTGGGCGGCGGGCGACACCGATCCAATCCCCGCTCTCGGCCCGGTCGAACGGTTCTCCGCGATAACTGCCGTATTGCCCCAATATCTCGAGGCCGACATTGCGCAGGGCTTGGATCAGCTCCGAGCTTTGCCAGGCGCGCAGCGACGTCTGCTCATACTCGATCTGCCAGGTGCCCTTCGGGGGGCGGTGCAGGCGCAGCACGTTGAAATCCAATTGCGCCCCATCCATATCATAGAAGCGGAAAAAAATCCACTCCTCATCGCCCTCACGGTGAACTTGGGGCGGCATAAAACGCTCGCCGCGCATCAAGACGCGGTCCATATTGCGGTTCTGGATGACCAATACGCCCCCCGGCACCAACAAAGCGGCCATATCGCCGAGGCCCGAGACCAGTTCCGCCTCGCTCGTCAGATGGGGCAATGAATTCCCCAGGCAGGTGATGGCATCGAAAGGGTGCCGAAATGTCTCTGCCAATTGCCCAAACCCGGCCCGGCGCACCGTCACCTCGACGCCGGCGGCGGCTACGTTGGCCCGCGCCCGTTCCACCATCGCCTGGCTCAAATCCGCTGCGGCCACGGTCAAGCCCTCGCGGGCGAAGGCGATGGCATGTTGGCCGGTGCCGCAGGCTACATCCAACATCCGCCGCACACCATGTTGGCGAAAAAGCGCCCGAAAGAAAGGCATCTCAAACTCGAGCCGGCCCGCCCAATCGACAAAGCGGTCGTAATCCTGGCTAAAGGCGTCGTAGAGCGGCACTTTCACCTGCTTTGCTCCCTAGCCCGGCGATAGGCGGCCAGAGCGGCGCTGCCCACACAGCGTTCGGCTTCTTTGCACCAATCCAGGCAGGTGGCGCCTTGGGCGCGATACACCCAGGCGCCGCAAGTTCGACAGCGAGCGCGAAACTCGTCGTTCCAGACCTCCACCTCGGTCTGACAGTGAGGGCAACGAATATATTCGGGGCGCAACTCTTTGATCGCTCGAGACCCCGGACAGGTGTTCAACATGGTCGGCCTCCTCGGTGGCTAACCGTGGATCAACGCGGGCAGGCAACGGGTACAGACCCACAAACTTTTGCCCTGCGTGCGGCAGGGCAGAAGCACGGCGTATTCCTCGCCGACCTCGCAGCGGAAACAGCGTTGTTGGATATATTCGCCCTCGCGCGCCTTGGCCTGGGCCGCGGCGGCGTGTTCGTTAAAAGCCGGTGCCTCTCGCATCTCAATGGATAAAGCGCCGGTGGGGCACACCGACAGGCAGAAGCCGGCCCCATCGCATAGCTCTTCGTTAAGCACCTTGGCCTTGCCGTCGACCAATTCGATGGCCCCTTCGACACAGGGGGTCACGCAAAGGCCACAACCGTTGCATAGCTCCTCATCGATCCGAACGATCTGACGTCGCGCCATCTGATTTCTCCTCGGCCGTCATGGCGTCGCCGGAGGGCGGATGTGGCTTGGGCTCCTCAACGACGACGATTTCGTAAGGCACGGCGATGGCGCCCGTGGGGCATAGGTCCTCGCAATCGCCGCAATACGCACAACGCTCCTCATCCAGCACCAAGCGGTTGTTTTCGATGGTAACCGCTTGCTGCGGACAAGCGGCGACGCAATCGCCGCACAGATTGCACAGTTCCTCGTCAATTTCGGGGATTACATTGGCCATCGCTCTTCACGCCCCTTACGTATAAACTCATTATAGGGTAGGATGTGTCCATGCGCCGTGATAAAAGTCACACATGGGGATCAGATCATGGTCTCCCTTTTCAACGCCTCGAGGTCGAGGATGTCTATGCGGCCGCGATGCACGGCGATCCAGCCCCTCCCTTCGAATTCGCTCAAGGCGCGCGAGACGACCTCGCGCACGGTGCCCAAGCGAGAGGCCATCTCGCGTTGGGTCATGCGGTGGCCTTGTGGAGAGAGGGCTCGCTCGACCAACAGGCGGGCCAGTCGCGCCGACACGGGGCGCAAGGCCAGGTCTTCGACGAGTTGGCTCAACCGGCGCAGCCTGGCGGCGAAATCGCGCAACAAGTGCATGGCCACCGTCGGGTGAGTGGCGAGCAAATGGACGAACTGTTGACACTCAAAGCCGATCACCGTGGCCCTGGTGGCGGCCTGAGTTGTGGTGGGCACTCCTTGGCCATCCAGGGCGGGGACGGCATAGAACACCTGGCCCGGCAGCAGTTCGGCGACCACCTGTTCTCGCCCCTCGGCGGACATTTTTAGGGCTTGAATGCGCCCTTGAGCAACGATGTAGACGCGATGACATTCATCCCCCTCCAGCGCCAGGATCTCGCCGCGGGCCAACGTGCGCACAGTGGCGGTTGTGGCCAAATCCTGACGTTCGGTTTCGTCCAGCTCGGCAAAGTAGGGGTGCTGGGCTATAAACTCGTTGAGGTTCAAACTTTTTCTCCCTTTAACCTTTACTGAAGGGCGAGGTGTTCCTCGCAATCACCCGACGTCAAAGTGGAATTGCATGCGCCCATCGATATCGCTCTTGTAATGGCCATAGACGATGGTGCCGGCCCGGTCGGCGGCCAGGATGCGGGGGAGCAGGTTGGGAAGGTCGTCTATTACATCGGTGGGCAACCGCCGGGGGTCGTGCCACTCCAGGGTACCCTCGGCGCTCGGCAGCATCTGCCGCGAGGGTGCCGCGCCGACCAGGACAAAAAGCAATACGCCCGGCGCATCGGCTTGCCCGGCGATATGCACGACGCCCCTCAGCCGTAGATCATCCACCAGCAGGCCGGTTTCTTCGAACACCTCGCGGCGCGCCGCCGAATGCACATCCTCCTCTGGGCGGATGTGCCCGCCGATGCCGTTGAGCTTGCCGGCCCACAGGCGTTTGTTCGTTGCGCCGCGTAGCAAGAGCACCTCGGTGCCATAGACGAGGAAAACGAGGGTGCGCGGCACTACGGTGTAACGTTCGCCGGAGGGGCTGTTCTCTCCGAGCCCTTGATCCTGCCAGCGCATCGGCCCTCCTTTCACCAGCGGGTCAAGGTGGGCGGCGCTATGGCGACAGGCGCGTCGTGTGTAGTGGCGTATAGACAGCGCCGCCCGGCTTGAGGTCGCTACGAATAACGCTGACCCGCTCCACGCGCATGGTAGCCTCGGCCGGGATGTCGCAGGCCATCGTGGCTTGGCCTAGTTGTTGGGCCTCGCTACGAGTCGCCCTTTGGTGGATGCGGGCCAGGGTCAGATGCGGCTGAAAGGCGCGCTTCTCACGCGCAAAGCCCAAAGAGGCCAGTTGATCCTCGATGGCGCGCTGCAACGCCTGCAATTGCCCCGTCTTTTCCTCGACGCCCACCCATACGACCCGAGGGCTGCGCGCGTTTGGAAAGCACCCCGTGTGGGCAAGGCAGAGGTCAAAAGGGGGGCATCCCCGACAGGCGCGATCCACGGCCTGGAACACCTCGGGCAGCTGCTCTTCCGGGATCTCGCCCAAAAACTTGAGCGTCAGGTGAATGCCCTCGCAGCGCACCCACCGCCCGGCCTGTCCGCCCGGCCCGTCTCGCAGGCGTTCTTGAATCTGAGACAGTGTCTCTTGTAAAGGCGTCATTTCGATGGCGATAAAGGTCCGTACCGTCGCCATAGTCCCACCTCGAAAGATAACAGTTCTAGCTGTTTAACCTTCCGTCGAGAACCCGCTCCGCATTCCCGCCCAACAAGGCCCGCAGCTGATCGTCGTCGCTCACCGCCCGGCGCACTCGACGCAAGAACCGCTGTTGATCGATCAAGGGATAGTCCGTGCCGAAAAGCACCTTCTCCGGCGCCCAACGCAGCACATGTTGAAAGACGGCATCGTCATACAAAAAGAGCGAGGCCGAGGTATCATAGTAGACCCGGGCCAATAGCGGACGCGCCCGTGGCATCAATTCGTAAAAAGGCAAGCCTCCGCCCCAATGGGGCAAAATAAAGGTGTTGTGCGCATAATGGATGACCATGCGATAGGCCTCCTCCGGGCCGTGGCGCCCCTTGCCCGGATAGGTATGGCCGACCAATTCGTTGACATGGATCATGAGCGGGGCGTTCCGTTCGCGGGCCAAGGCCATGAGCGGGTCTAACAAAGTAAAATCGGTGAGCGAAAAACCCTGGCCGTCGGGCATCAGCTCGCCGATGCCTCGCGCGCCGGCCTCCAGGCCGCGCTGCGCCTCGGTCAGGGCCTGGTTGCCTGCGACAGGGTTGACAACCAGGAAGGGGATCAACCGCTCTGGATAGCGTTGCCAAGAGGCCAACACATAATCGTTACACAGCCGACAGAGCCCCATGTCGGCGAAGGCAAAGCCGAACACCACCGAGCGATCGATGCCGGCCTCATCCATGGCGACGAGGAGTTCTTCGACGGCCACCATGCGGGCGCGCGGATGCCCATATAAAAGGCCAAACCAACGATCGGCCCGGCAGGTTTGGTCGCGACGGGAAATCAGCTCGGGCGGAAAGATGTGCACATGAGCGTCTATGATCGTCATAGGGGCATTGTCTTGCAGAGGCGCGATCATGTCAAACCGGCGCTGGGTGGGCCCGCGCTTGACCTTGACCGCCTTTTGCGCTATAGTGTGGGCTATGAGAGCGCAACTGATCTACAATCCCGTGGCGGGGCCGCGCGATGCGGCCGATGACATGGCCCGAGTCTTGACCTATCTCGAACGTCAAGGCTGGGAGATTACCTTGCGCCAAACGTTCGGGCCGGGCGATGCTACGACCTATGCGCACGACGCGGCCGCTGCCGGGTACGATATGGTTATCGCTGCCGGTGGCGATGGAACGATCGGCGAGGTGGCCAGCGGTCTGGCCCATTCCGATTGCCGCCTGGGCGTGTTGCCGGTGGGCACGGGCAATGTGTGGGCGCATACAGTCGGCATTCCGGTGTGGACGCCGATGCACCGCGATGCCTTGTTGGAAGCGGCGCAGATACTGATCGAGGGGCGAGATCACCGCATCGATCTGGGCCGGGTGGGTGGGCGCTACTTTGTGCTCTGGGCCGGCATCGGTTTCGATGCCCAGGTGACCCATGACATCGAGCCACATCGCGAGGTGCGGCGGGCACTGGGGCAGCTCAGTTACTATGTCACCGCTGTGGTCTTGGCCTTCAGCCTGCGGGGCACCCGCGTTTCTCTGGATATAGATGGCGAGACATATCGACACCGCGCGCTGATGATTTTGGTCACCAACGTACCTCTGTACGGGCAATCGTTCTATCTGGCCCCCCAGGCCCAGCTCGACGATGGCTGGTTAGATCTGTACGTCTTTAAAGGGGGGAACACACTGGATGCCTTTCGCCAGTTCGGGTTGTTGCTCCTGGGCAAGCATCTCGGCGATCCCAGCATTGAAACCTATCGCGTGCGTCGTGTGGAGGTGCACTCTGAAAAGCCGTTGCCGTTGCATCTCGATGGCGATCCGGCGGGTTATTCCCCCCTGACCATCGAGGTGGCGCCCAAGGCGCTACGAGTTGTGGTGCCTCCGGCGGCGTCTCTGGCCCTCTCGGGTGGGGGCAGCCTGCCGGTCGGTGAGCCTTCCTCCTTGGCCGGGCGCATCGCCGCCTATTTGCGCCAGGAGCGGCGACGCCTGTTTGAAGAAGGGGAGAGGATCAGAGAGTATTGGGAACGCCGTCTGGGCCTTTCTAGGGAGTAATTCTGGATCGCGGGGCTCCTGCCCCGCAACTAGGCTATGAGGTGGCGGGCACTTGTGCCGCAGCGGCGCCGCCGTCTACGGGCTGTGCCCACCACCCGACATGACAGAATCGCGTTTTTTTACCCGTCCAAGGCGTCTTCGGGGAGATGCATCGGCAAAGGGGCGGGGCGCTCAAACGTGCTCTCGATCCGTTGATAACATCCCCGCTGCCAGGATTCGAGGAAGCCGTGCATCAGCTCGAGCACGTGGTATGCCTGGGCTCCGCCGGCCCGATGGGGGCGATCGGCGGCGATGGCGTGGGCCATGTCGGCCACGCCGATACCCCACATATTGCGGCTATCGGTGTGGCCGTGGGTCAGGGGCACGTCGCGCCATTCACGCTCTCCGGCGAGGCAGATGCGCACCGGCCCGGCCAATGAGTTGGGGTTAGGCACGCTGAGCGTCGCCTCTGTGCCATAGATCTCGATGAAGGGCAGCTGCGAGTGCCAGGTGGCAAAGGTGGTGATGATGGTGCCGATCGCGCCGTTGGCGAAGGCCATTGTGCCCGTCACATGGTCGGGTGTCTCGACGAGGATCTTTTGGCCGTACTTGGGCTGGCTGGTGATCGTCCGTTCCGGAATCTGGATGCCGGCCATGCCCGCCACCTGGGTAACCGGGCCGAGTAGAGTGGTCAAAGCGGTCAGGTAATAGGGGCCCATGTCGAACATGGGGCCGGCGCCGGGCCTATAGTAATAGGCGGGGTCGGGGTGCCAGCCCTCATGGCCATGGCTCATCATGAACGCCGTGCAGGCCACCGGCCGCCCGATGGCGCCCTCGTCGATCAATTTGCGACAAGTCTGTAGCCCGCCGCCGAGAAAGGTGCCCGGCGCACACCCCACGCGCGCCCCTTTGTCCGCCGCAGCCTCCAAGATGCGCCGTCCGTCCGCCAAGGTGACCGCCAGCGGTTTTTCGCTATAGACATGCTTGCCGGCAGCGATGGCGGCCAGGCTCACCTCTGCATGGGCCTGGGGCGTGGTCAGGTTGACGACGATCTGGATCTCGGGATCGGCGAGAAGCTCCTCGACGGAACAAGCTCGGGGCACGCCGAATTCCTCGGCGCGGGCCTTGGCTCGCGCCGGATCGAGATCGGCGCAGGCCCACGCCTCAAGAATGCGAAAGGTCTGCGCAGTGCGCAGATAGGCGGCGCTTATATTGCCGCAGCCGATAAGGCCGATCTTGATGGTGTCCACGATTCACTCCCTTGGCCAAATGGTGCTCGGCGTACTGCTGCCGCGCGAGAATTCAACTCGCTGCAGGAACGCCAAGTAATATTATCTCAAAATGCCATCCTCCGCCATTCGAGCGCACGAAAAAGGCAGCCGAAACGGCTGCCTTTGATAACGGGGACATGCTCTCGCCTACTTGTCGATGCGGTATTTGTCCAAGGCCGCCATATCCAGCTCGCAGCCCAGCCCCGGCTTGTCCGGCACCAGGGCGTAACCATCCTCAAAAGCGATGCCGTCGATCACCAAGTCGTCCTCGCGGGTCCAGGAGCCGACGAAATCGCTGCCTAGGATGCAATTGCGCGCTGCCGCCGCAGCATGGAGATACGAAAGCTCCATGATCCCCAGATCGACGCCCGAGCCGTGCCAACAGGGGATGCCGGCCGCATGGGCGATGGCAGCGTTGCGCACGAACTGGATCATCCCACCACCCAGGTTCATATAATCCACCGCTTCGGCCTTGATGGCGTTGATGATGTCGTTGGGATCGCTAAGGTGCAGCGCCACCGGCACGATGCCATGTTGGCGGAACATGCGATACCAATCCAAGTTCCACTTGGCCATGGGGTCTTCAAAAACCTTGACCTTGCCATATTTGACCAACTCGCGCGCCATGTCCAACGCCTCGGTGAGCCGCCAAAAGCGGGTGTTGGGGTCGATGGTCAGCTCAAACTCAGGGCCGGCCACCTCCCAGATGGCCCGACAACGATCGACCAACACCTCATCGGCGGTGCACTTGAGCTTCATGCCCTTGAACCCGCGTTGCACGGCCAGGCGCGTGTTCTCGGCCGCCTCTTCCGGCGTCTGGATGCTGATCCAATAGTCTGCCGGCACCCTGTCGCGCACCGCGCCTCCGAGGAACCAGTGGGCCGGTCTGTCATAATACTTGCCCAGGAGGTCGATGATGGCCATCTCTAACGCCTCATAGCCTGACCAGGAGGGCCCGCCCGCCGCGCCCTCCCACCAGCGGTTGGGGTCATAGTGTGTCGTCGGTTTGGCGTCTAGCGAAGAGGTGGCCGGCAATTGTTGCAGGATCATCTCGCGGGGATCGAGCCCCTCGATCTGGCGCGCCATCTTTTGCACGTTCTCAAGGGGACAGCCCCGCCCGGTCTCTCCCAGGCCGTAGATGCCGTTGTCGGTGTGCACGCGGATGATGTGCTTGGGCACCACGTCCCAGCCAGAAGGGCCAAACTTGGCGGATTGCACGCGGCCCTCGATGGTGGGCACGACGACGGTCCAGATTTCGGTTTTGGTAATCTTCACGTTTCCTCCTGTTTCTTTGGGGCTATTGGGCAGGTCAGTTGCTCTCGGTGCGCATCGTCCTGAACACGATAAAGGTGATGATCATGTTGATGAAGCTGAGGAATAGCGACATGGTGGCGGCGTAGCCCATGCGCATGTCGCCGTGGATAAAGGCAGTGCGGTATAGATACACCCCCGCCGTCAGGGCGGATTCGGCGGGCCCGCCCGAGGTGCCTTGGAAGAGGGCCATCGACTCCACGGTGGCGCTCACGATGCCCGAGCCCAGCACCAGCACAAGGGTAAAAATAGGCTTGAGTAGAGGCAAGGTAATAGACCAGAGTTGTTGCCAACCGTTGGCCCCGTCCACCAGGGCTGCCTCATAGATCTCGCTGTTGATGTTATAGATGCCGATCAGGAAAAGCAATGTCCAATAGCCGAAACGCGACCAAATCGTGGGCAGTGTCATGGCGATCAGGGCCGTCTTGGGCGAGCCAAGCCAGTTGGGCGGGTTCTGTACGCCGAGGTTTTTGAGCATGACGTTCAAATAGCCGAACTTGGGGTCGTAGAGCTTGGCCCAGACCAGCATCGCCACCGAGACGGGCAACACCACGGGCATGTAAGCGATGACGCGATATACGGCGGCCATGGTCGGGTTCCTGACCCTAGAGATCATCACGGCCACAAAGACCGACAGGGCCAGCGTAAAGGGCAAGAACATGAGGGTGAACTTCAAGGCGATGCCCAGGCTGCGCCAAAAAGTCTTGTCGCCGAACATCTCGATCCAGTTCTCCAGGCCGTTGAACCCCGATAGGCCGTGGGTTTCGGGCAGTAGCCAGCGATAGTCGGAGAAGGCCATAAAAAGGCCGCGCAGAATCGGCCAGGCCTGAAAGATCAGATACATGATGACGGCCGGGGCGATAAAGAAATAACCCCATAGGTTCCCCCAGCCCTCGCGCCGAATCCCTTTGAGCTCTTCCCAAAAGGCGCCGAGCACGGCAGCTCGACCCTGAGCGCGCACCTCGTCGACTCGTTCTCTTCTTACCGTTTCAGCCATCTTACGACTCCTCTAGAAGATGCTTTTCAGGCGCCGGGCAATTGGGCGGAGCGGCTTCACATCTTGAGCACACCTTCGGAAAGGCCGCGCACAAACCATTTCTGCAACAGCACGAATACCAAAATGACGGGCAGCATAGCGGTGACGTAGGCGGCGCATTCGGTGCCATACCCGGCTAATATGTCAGACGTAAAGTGGGCGCTCCAACCGCGCAGCTTGGTCACGGCGATGGATACAGTTTCCAGCTCGGGGAAATCAATGAGCGTCAAGGTAATGAGATATTCGCCCCAGACATAGATGAACTCAAAGATGGCTACGACGGCGACCCCCCCTTGTACGAAGGGCAAATCGACGTGCCAAAAGAGACGCCAGGTGCCGGCGCCATCGATCAGGGCGGCATCCTCTAACTCGCGGGGTACCGATAAAAAGTTCTGCCGCATGATAAAAAGGGCCACGCTGATGGCGCTGGGGAAAAGCAACATCAGCCCCAGGTGATTGTTTCGTAGCCCAAGGAACTCCATCAATTCGTAGATGGCCATGAGGCCACCGGCCCGAGGGATGAACATGAGGATGATCAACAGATAAAACAACAGGTCGCGCCCGCGGAATTTGAGCCGCGCAAAGGCAAAGCCGGCCATGCTGGCCGATATGCATTGGATAATCACCGAACCCATTGACACTTTGAAGCTATTCCAAAGGTTCAGTGGGAGGCGGCTCATATCGGCGCGGGTAAACATCCATTCGTAATTGGCCAACGTCGGCTCCTTAGGGATAAGGCTCGGCGTGGTCATATAGAGCTCGTGTCTGTTCTTCAGAGACGAGGAGATAGTCCAGATAACGGGGAGCAAACATATGGCGCAAATAATAATCAAAGAAATATTGATAAATAGCGCACCAGGACGCAAATTTCGCCATATAATGCGAAACAAACCGGCCGGTCGACGAGGCGGAATAGAGCGAGAAACAGCGGTCATGGCAATACTCCCTTGAACCAAGTTAAACGGCTTACGCTACAAGACGGCGGATGGTAGGAGGGGAGGAGAGCCGCTGCCCCTCCTCCCCTGGTTAGCGCCTCCCAAGTAGATGTCCGGGAGGGGCTATAGCTTCTGCTTGGCGATCTCGGCCTTGGTGTCTTCGAGAATGAGCTTGGCGCACTCTTCCGGGGTCATGGTCGAGCCTGGCTCGGTAAAGGGCACCCTGTGCTTCTGGAACATCGTGTGCTGGATTATGTAATAGTTATTACGCGGTGCCGGGATCGAACGCTCGACATCCGCCAACATGCCGATCATCCACTGATAGGTGCGCATCTGCGGATCGTTCTTGAGGATCGTCTCATAGGTCGAGGTATAGATCGGCGTCTTGCCCGATTTGATCACCGCTTTTTGGAACCATTCGTTCTGCGGGCCCATGGTGTAGATGAGATAATCGGTGGCCTCCTGAGGGTTCGGCGATTTGTTGAGGATGGCGAACCCGTTGCCCCAGTACACCGAGCCGGAACCACCGCCCTTCTTGAGGGTGGCGATGGGGGAGGTGGCTACGGCGTCGGTGCCAAAGGCCATCTGGCCCCAGACACCCCGCGAGCTCTGCGCTTGCACCGAGGCGACCTTGCCGCTATAGTAGGCATCGAGCCAACCATCGGAACCATGAGGCGGCGTAAGCTGCTCTTCGGCGATGAGCTTCTTGTAAAAGGCCAGCGATTGGAGCATGGCCTCGCCTTCCCAGTCGATGAGCCCCTCGTCCGTATAAGGCTTGTCGGTGGCCGAGCAGACCAGGGCGCCCACATCGGTCCACAAGGCGCCGGCAAAAGCGGTGGGATAGATCTCCTGATCTTGGCCCCACTTTTTCAATTCCAGCGCAGCTTGCAGCCACTCATCCCACGTCTCCGGCGCTTTATCAAAGCCTACCTCTTTAAAGTAATCGACGCGCCAGTTGAAGGTGATGTTCTCAAAGCTGTAGGCCAGGCTGATGAACTTGCCCTCGAAACTGCCGTCCTCTTTGATGGTCGGGATCATCTCGGTCAGCACGCGGCCGGCCCCCTCTTCCTTCGAGGAGTTGATAAAAGTGTCCATGGGCTGCACCATGTTGGTGGCCACCCATCGTTTCATGTCCAGGAAGGGCGTGAGGATGCCGGCGGCACTCCATTCCAGGGTGCCGTCGTTGATTTGGGCGATGACCTTGGTGTCCCAGCCCTCGAAGGTGGATTGGAGCTTGATCTCCAATTCGGGGTGTGCCTCGTTGTACTCGCGGGCCGTCTTGTCGAAAGGCACTTCGGCGATGGCCCAGGAGGAGGCCAGAATGCGCACGATCTTTTTCTCCGGCCCGGCAGGTTTGGCTTCTTTCTCGACGATCTTTTCGACGACGACCGTCTCTTTGACGACCTTTTCCACGACCTTGGGCTGGCAAGCGGCCAAGATCGCACCTGCGGCTCCGGCAGCGGCCAGACGGAGGAAACTACGACGAGAATATGTTTCGAACATGTGAAAACCTCCTCGGTCATAATACATGGGGGGAAACGCCCGCAAGTGCTATTACAATGTGTTAGAATGTTTCGATAGACACCTCCTTGACTCGCAACGTGACCAGGGGCAAGGAACATCGATGCCTGGCTTGTAGGTGAACGCAAGCCGTGCCCCAGAGCTCCGCCGGGGCAGTCGCACATTCGCCGGAGTGGGCTCCCAAATAGCAAGGAAGGCTAAACATATGGCCGGAGCGCGGGCATCCCCCGCCCGCCGATCGAGCACGGTAAAGCTTGGCACCCCGGTTGAGTATGCGCCTGCCCCCTCTGAGCCACCTTGCCCTCAGCTGGTAAGTATACTATTATTATATCGGAATTTGCAGGCCACGGGTGACAATCCGGCCAGTGCTTGGACGCAAACCGGACAGAAAGCGGACGAATTAATGCCCCAGGAATATGTCGAGGCGCTGCGCTTTGCGCTGAACCATTTATACGAACCCTCCTTGTTGCGTTCCAGCCCCCTTATACAGCTTCTCGGCCTGTCCGGACAGTCCAACCCGGCCTTGGCGTTGCAGCAGGAGTTGATTCAGACCATCGAGGCGCTCAAGCCCGGCGAGGATACGCCGACGCACAGCCGCCGTTGGCGGGCGTACGAAGTCTTGCTCTTTCGCTATGTGCAACAGTGGCCGCAAAAAGACGTGGCCGCGCAATTGGGCATGAGCGAGCGCCAGGTGCGCCGCGAACAACGGGCGGCCTTGGAGATGCTGGCCCACCAGCTCGCTCAACGGAATCGGGCGAACATGCCCTCTGCTACCCTCCCGCCACAGAGTGAGCTGGCAGACGAGGGCCCTGCCGTCACCGTGGCCGATGAATTGAGCTGGCTACGTCACGCGAGGCCGGAGAAGGCTGTACAGCTTATGCCCGTCCTCGAGTCGGCGATGGCTCTGAGCAAGGCGCTTGCCGCCGAACATTGTGTAGATGTCAAGCTACATGTTCCTCGAGAGCTCCCCGATCTGTCTGTGCACCCCACGGCTTTGCGGCAAATCCTGCTCAATCTGCTCGGCATAGCCATCCTGCGTAGCGATGGTGGCCAAGTGTGTGTCACCGCCAGGAGCATCGGTTGGGACGTTGAGCTGGCCATTCAGGGCCGTGTGACAGAAAGCGTGGATGCCCCCATGCCGCCGGGGCTGTCGGTGGTGGACGAGCTTGTCAAGGCATCGGGAGGAGAGCTCAGGCTGACCGATCACGGCCAAGACTTGCGGGCCGTTCTGCTCTTGCCGGCGGCCTCTCAATTGCCCGTGCTAGTGGTGGATGATAACGAAGACACGCTGCGCCTCTATCGGCGTTTTGCCCAGGGCACGCGCTACCGGATGATCACCGTGGCCGATGCCACCACGGCGCTCACCCTGGCGCAAAAACTGGCGCCTCAGATCATCGTGCTCGACATCATGATGCCCGATGTCGACGGCCTGGAACTCCTGGCCCGCTTCAAGCAGCATCCGGCGACCCACAATCTCCCGCTCGTCGTTTGCACGATCCTGCCCGAGGAGGCGTTGGTACTCTCGCTTGGCGCCAGCGCGTTTCTGCAAAAACCGTTCAGCCGAGAGAGCTTACTGCATGTTCTGGATGCGCTGTGGGCATCGAGGGGGCGAGGCGGGCGCTAATGTCCTCGATGCAGCCAAACAGATCGCTCAACGATAGGCCACCGGTGCGCGAGACGGTGATCATCGGCCTGCCCAGGGGGGTTTGTAGCGGGTCTTGGGCCGACACGGCGATGATCGGGATGGCCCTCAGTGTAGGGTCGCCGTTCTTTTCACGTATGAAATCATAGCCGGTCATGCCTGGCATGACCAAATCGAGCAACACCACGTCGGGGCGATGCTGGCGCAGGAGCGTCATGGCCCTGCGTGCGTCGGAAGAGGCCAGGAGTTGTAGCTCGGGACGCGACATCTTGCACATGCGCGAAAAGAGCTGCACCGCTTCTACGTCGTCATCCACGATCAACACCGATTCGATCTCGCCGACACGCTCTATGGCGGCGATAAGATCGTCGCGGCGCACCGGCTTGATCAAATAGTCGGACACCCCCAATGCCTCGGCAGCCTCGCGAGGGCCCGGCACCCAACAGCCCACCACGGGCGTCGCATAAGGGAGGCTCTTCAGCCGACCCAGGTCGAGCGTTTCAGCCGCTTTCTGTTCGTTGACAACGAGCACGTGGGCTGGTGAACGACATAACTCCTCTGCTGCTTCTTCCCAGCTCGCCACCGAGACCACCTCCACCCCACGGTAACGCTCGATCAGGCGCTTCAAGGTGTGTTCAGATTCGATGATCACGTAACGTTGCCGAGGTTGAGGGGCGGGCGCCGCAGAAGCGCGGTCACGGGCTTCGTGCATGGTATAGGGGTTGAACCAACGGCGCAGGCCAGGGATAATGGGTTCCGAAATCGGCTGGCGCGGAATGCTAAAGAAAAAGGTGGAACCCACCCCCACCTCGCTTTCCAACCAGATCTTGCCGCCATGCAGTTGGACGAAACGCCGGCTGAGCGTCAGCCCCAGCCCCGTGCCGCTCTTTCTCTTGAGCACGTCGTCGCCCGCCTGGCGAAATGGCTCAAAGATTTGCTCTCGATCCTCTGGAGCGATGCCGGGCCCGGTGTCTGCGACCGCAAAGAGCAAGGTGTTGTCATCGCCCTGCATCTGTACCGTTATGCTTACACCGCCCTTTTCAGTGGCCCGCGCGGCGTTGCTAAGCAGGTTGAGCAGCACCTGGCGGATGCGTGTGCGATCACAGTACACGTCCACATCGCAGACCTCGCTACGTAGATAGAGCCCCTTCGACTCGAACAGGGGGCGCACGGCCTCCTCTGCCTCCTGCACGATCTCGCGGACGCGGACCCACTGTTTGCGCAGGCCTATGGGGCTGGCGTCCATACGCGCCAGGTCGAGTACGTCGTCTACCATGCTGGACAGGTGCTGCGCATTGCGCAGGATCACCCTAATGTCCGCCAGCAGCGCAGCGGGGAGACGCTTCCCGTAGGCCCCGGGCGATTGCGTGATCATCTCGCTAAAGCCGAGAATCATGTTCAAGGGCGTGCGCAGTTCATGGCTGACATTGGCCACAAACTCTTCTTTGGATCTCCGCGCCTCCTCCGCTGTAAGGCGCATGGCTGCCAACCTATCGTTGAGGCGGGCCAGCTCGTTATTGGCCTGGATCAGATCGGCCTGTGCCTGCTTCAAGCGCAAACGCTGGTCTCGGGCTTCTTCGAGGAGGACGGCGTTGCGTTGATAATTGCGCCAAGACCATTCCATGCCATCGCGGAGGTACCGCATGCTCCCCCATACAAGGGCCTGCACGCTCCCGATGAGCACGAGCGAGACGCCGCGCGAGGCCGCAGGCGCCGCGATCGGCGATGGGGGGAGGCCCAATATCAGTCCGATGGCCAGACCTGTGATCGCGAGCCCCCAATTGGGGCCGATCAGGAGGCTGGCCAGGATGCCGGGCAGCACGAGGAGGCCATGCGTTGCGTTCTCGAAATAGACGAGGGACAGGCAGACGATCGCCAAAGAGATCGCGACGATGGCGATGTGCGTCGCCTGTGGATATTTCTTGAGCGGGTGCCAGAGGAGGATGGGAAGGACCATCATGACCGCCGCCAGCGCGCTGGCGGCGATTGGCCCCTGTTGGATCTCGGCCAACACCAATTGACCAAGGCCCAGCAAAACGGAAAGGGTAAAAGCGATGAGGCAGATCTCGTTGCGCAACAGATCGAGGGCCTCTTGCAGGTAGCTTGTACGCAGTTCGGGCTCCATATCCACCTCCTAAGGCCTTTACGATCTTTTTGTGCCCAGGCGCGCCTCCAGCGTCCTCTCGCGCAACCAGGCGTCCAGATCTTCATGGGCGCGCAGACGTTGCGCCAGCTCCTCATCTTCCAACAATACCAGGGTGATGCCGTCGTAGGTGCCGTGGTAGCGAGCGACTTCTCCCGGATCAACCTCTCGAGCGCCGGTGGCCAACACGAAAACCAGGTTGGCGCGACACTCGCGCGCCTTGGCGAGCGTCTCGGCCACAAATGCCTCGCGCGCGGCCCCTGGTAGATGGACATAATCCACCAAGGCGGCCGGGCCATGTTTATCCCAATTCCCGTCATGATGCGGTTTGATGGTCAACACCAGGTCAAAAGATCCGCGCTGCGTTTGGGCATCGGGATAAAGCGCAAAAGCCGGGATCGCCGCGAAAAGGGCGGCCACAAAGGTCTCCCAGGGTTTGCCCCCCTTATAGGCTCCTTCGGCGGTCAAGGCTTCGTCGTGCAAGGCCAGTAGGCGCTCGTATATCATTTCCGGCTCTGACGCCTCGCGGGGCCATGCGTGCAACAGGGGCATGGATTCCTCCCGTTCCGGCTCGCTCTCGGCAAAATACCGTCGCAAAGCGCGTTCGTAAAGCGGGTTACGCACCTGGCAGGGCTGGAGAGGGCGGATGGCCCCGATCATCTCCAAGGAGGCCAGCACCGGATCATTGCGGCTAAAGGGCACCTGGCGTCCTTCCAGCAGGATGTCGCGCAAGCGCCGCCGTTCGGCCGGGCGGCGTTCTAACTCGCGGATGACATGGCGGAGGTTATCGTCTTCTACCAAGATCGCCTCGGCCGCCTCATCGACGTGTTGTACGCCCAGCTCTTCCAACTGCCGGTGTTCCATCAGGGCACACAGACGCGAGGTGAGGTAGGGGTGCCCCTTGGCGTGGTGATAGACGCGCTCGGCCACGCCCTCGGCTAAAGAGACGCCCAGCTTGCCGAACTGGGCGACGATCTTGCGTACGTCGTCCAAGTCGAAATCGTTGAGGTAGAT
>JACIWY010000002.1 GCA_014360745.1 Chloroflexota bacterium | reverse complement strand
TATCGCGGTAGGGCACTATAACCACTTTGCCAGACGGTAGTATGGTATAGCGCTTTATCTCTCGCCCCAACAGAAACTTCAAGATCACCGCCTTTTCAAGGGTCACATTCCGGCCTAGCACCTTGGAACGCGCAAGTAATGTTTGCCCTTCTTCGCGCACAAGGTCGAGCACATATACCTCATTTGCACTTGTCCTAATGCCCTGGGCGATTCTTTCCGCCACATCTCCCAGCTTTATCGGCATCTCGCTCAGCCGGTGGAACAAGTCCGCCCCCGGCCCGACAACAAAGTTCCACTCCTTCTCGGTAATCCTCTCCGCCGGCACTCTGCCCGCCACGGCCTGGCGATGGCTCTGCCAGACGGAGAGATCGCTCACTTTTTGCACGTGGCAGCCCTCTGATCCCGCCTTGTCCAGGAAAAGCAGGCAGGTGTAGGTGGTGGCCCCGGCGAAGACCTGCTGGTCGCCAAAGTGCACCACCTCGACTAGGTGACGGCCCTCGGTTAGTAACTTGCGCAGGGGCTCGCCATATTGGGCGTTGAAGAACTTGTGCGGCAAAATGAACCCCAGCCGCCCCTTGGCGTTCAGCAACTGCAAGCCGCGCTCCACAAAGACGACATAGATGTCATAGTTGCCCTTGCTGGCGGCGACGTAACGCCCCTTATAGAACTCGACCTCTTTGGGAGCGAACTCTTTGAGGTTCTGGATGCGGATGTACGGCGGATTCCCGATCACGGCATCAAACCCGCCGGCCCCCATGATCTCCGCGAACTCGTTCTCCCAGTCAAAGGGATTGACGCGCCACATCTCCTCCTCGTCCAGCAGGGCCAACTGCTGGCCCTCATAGAAATCGCTCCCGATCAGGCTGTTGCCGCACTTGATGTTGTTCGCCAGGTCGGGCAGGGCGCGCTCCGGCAACAGCTCCGGTTGCAGCGTCGCCTCCGTCTCCCCCTCCAACACCTTGAGTAGCAGCGAGAGCTTGGTCACCTCCACCGCCTGGGGATCGATGTCCACGCCATAGATGTTGTTCAGCAGGATGCGCTTTTTCTCCGCGATGGTCAGCCGCCACTCCCCGCCCGCCGTCTGATAGATCTCCTTGCGGGGGCGCCGCGCGGGGTGATTGACGTACCAATCCAGATGATAGCGCAACAGATAGTCATAGGCCCCCAGGAGAAAGGAGCCGGAGCCGCAGGCAGGGTCGAGAATGCGCAGGTTGGCAATCTGGCCGGGGGCCTTGCCCTTGACCAGCTCCCCCACGGTATGCTCCACGATATAGTCCACGATGTACTTGGGCGTATAGTAGACACCGCCGGCCTTGCGCACCTCCGGCTTTTGCTCCACCACGGCGCGATGCCCCGGCGTCAAGCGGATGACGCTGCCCAGGAAACGCTCGTAGACGTTGCCCAGGATATCGTGGCTGATGACCGAGAACTCGTAGGGGCTTTCGGGGTAGTACAGCCCACCGATGATCTGCGCCAATACCTTGTCGTCTACCCGCAGGGTGGGCGTGAGAGTGTCGGGAGGCTCGTTGCGCCCGCGCTCCTCGGAAAAGTGAAAGAGGCCCGAATTGTAGCGCGCGTCGGCGCGGCGGAAACGCTCCAGCAGCCGCTCGTAGACGTGCCCCCCGCTCAGGGTATCGCGCAGCCCCTCGTAAGGCTCGATGCCGCGATCCTCACAGATGCGCAAAAAGATGATGCGGTCGATGATCTTTTGCACGGCATAGTTCAGGTCACGACGGTTGAGGGTCGGATTGCGCAGCGCCAGGTTGCGCGCCAGCAGCTCGCGCCAACCCTCGATCTCGGCTAGGAAGGCGTCGTCCACCTCCAGTGTGCCACGCTTCTGGCGGGTGCTCTCGGCGTAGCGGTCAAAGTCGCCCCGCCAGACGGCCTCCCGCGAAAAGAGCGTGGCGATCTCCTCCCAGCGGTCGGGATACTCCTCATAGTTCAGGTAGAGAATGCGGGCCACGCCGGCCTTGTCGCCGGGGTCGGGCCGGATGCGGCAGTCATAGACCGAGAACTCTTCAAAGTCGGTGAGCACCGAGAGGGGCAGCTTGGCCGACCAGGCATAACGGCGCAACTGGTAGGCGGGGTGGATGTCGGCGCGGATGTCCACCGCCGGTTTCTTGGCCTCGACAAAGAACTTGGGCTGTGGCCCGACGCGGAAGCAATAGTCAGGGGCGTGCACGCTGCCGCGCATGCGCACGCTGGCTTCGTGGATCACCTCCTGGTATTGCGGCGCGACGCCGCGTTTGTTGGCCACATCCCAACCCAGAGCTTCAAAGAGGGGATCGATGAACTCGCGGCGCACCTGGGTTTCGTTATAGTCGGGGCGATGGTAGTAATTGCGGTTGTGCCGGAAGCGCTCCACCAGCTCGACGACGACATCGGGGACGGGGGACATGACACCTCCCTCATCGTGCAGGGTGCGGTTATTATGTCCGATACGGAGAGGGATTGTCAAGGGAGCCCCAGCGGGGGCGATGGCGCCTGTCGCAAATCGTGGTATAATCGCAAGCCGTGGCAGGTTTCCACGGCATTTTGGCCTCAAACCGCTAGGGGTTATAGTACAGCGCCCCAGGAGGGAGTCGAACCCCCGGCACAAGGTTTAGGAAACCTCTGCTCTATCCTCTGAGCTACTGGGGTTTGTGGCCATGTGCCCGTTACACCCCTACCGGTTGTGTTTTTACAACTTTCCCCACCCAAAGCAATGTGCTGTCAAAGTGCTGTCAAGACATAATAACAACAAGCCCGCCCCGATGCTTTTGACATCCGAGACGGGCCTGTGCTATCCTATTCCCGCCTGGGTGCCACCGACGCCTGGGCCGTGCCACGGGCCGGCGAGTACGGCGCCGTGGCCCTCTTTTTCTGACGCCTGTATCGCAGGAAGGCGTCAGCTTGCGACGTTTAAGCTACCAACATTCATTTTAACATGGCGCTTTCACAATGTCAATAGATTCCTCAGTCTTTACGTTCCGTGCCGCCGGCGATAAGCAGCCAAGCCTTCTTCGTCAATCACAACGCCCAGCTCGCCCCGGCGCCGGGCCTCCTCCGCCATGCCGGCCTCTTCGGCCTCCGTCGGGTCTCCGCCGTAGATGAGAACAAAGAAAGGTTGCCTCTGGCCGGCATGGGCCCGTCGCTCCAAACTCGCCACCCTACTTTTGAGCATCGCTTCCTCCTAGGGATTCCTCCAACCTGGCCACCCGCTCGGCCAGGCCCACTAACTCTGCATAGCGCAATCCGCATTCTAGTATCGCCTTGGCCGCTGCCACCCGGCTCGATGGAGAATTATAGCCGCACCGCATGATGTCGGCCAGGGTGTCCAGTGCCTCCGAGAGCAGCCCCGCTGCATGGCGTGTCGCCTCTCCCAAAAGAGCGTCTTGCGTCTCTCGGAGCGCCCGCCGGACGACCTCAAGGCGCAGCCAGCGCCAGGCCGTCGGTTCGGATATGCGGGCCATGCCGGCCGCCTCTCGCACGCTCCGCGCTGTCACCAAGGCACGCACAAAGCGCCGTTGGTTGCGTGAAAGTGTGTCAAAATCGCTCATTCTCTATCCGCCTCTGCTAACACAAGGCGGCCAAGTGGCCAGTCCATCGTTCCGCCGCCCTCGCCCCGCAACCTGGCCCACGGCCCGGAACGAGTCTCGAGCAATGCCGTCACTCTCATGGGCTCGCCGCCCATGAGGTGCCCCCACGCGTCTTTGAGCAGCACCCGGTCGCCAACATCGATGGGACGGGCCGGGGGCTCGCCGTGGCCGTTGCCGCCGCTAGGTGGCTGCGGGCAAGTGTTGCACCGTTGCAGTGTTGCAGTGTTTCCGGAGGGGTTAACACACACACATATATCATCGGGCAATGGCAAGACGGGCCGCTCCTCTGGCATCGGCTCACCAACAATCAGTCGGGCCGGCTTGCCCCGCTTGTCTTCGAGATTGATGAGGTAGCCCAGGTCACGTGCCACCCGCACCCGACGGCTGACGCTGCTTTTGTCTAGCCCCAGCCGGTGGGCCAGTTGCGCCAGGCCCACCGGCTCGCCCGTCTTTTCATAAAGCTGTGCCACCGCCCCCACCGCCTCACGCACCGTGGCGCTCACCGCCGCTTGCGCCCCCTCGTTCATGATGTCGGCCACCAGGTCGTGCACGGCGGCGTAATCATCTATGGTAGCGATGATGCGCCCTCGCTCATCCCGCTCTCGGCTGCACTGGTGCAGAATGGCATGGGCCTGAATCAGACTTAGCACTTTGCCAAAATCCCGCCGCAACCGCACCGCTGACGGACTGGCCAACTCGGCCAGTTGGTGGGCATACGGTATTGTCACCCGACGCTCGCCCGCCAGCTCCAGCCAGGCCTGGAGGGCGCGCCACTCGCCCAGGTCAGGCTCCGCCGGCCCCTGGCCATTCGCCCGCTCGGCCAGGGCCATGAAAATGCCCTTCGTCTGTACCGGCGTGTCCTGCACTTCGATGGAGAGCATCCGGGTCTCATTCTCCGGGTGCAGGCCGGCCCACGTCGTGGTCGTGATGAGCCCCGTTGGCCCCTGGCGCTCGACATGACGTGGCGTCATTCCTTCAGGCGTCTTCTCCACAGTGGTGTACTTGATGTGCCCCTCGGAGAGCAGCGACCGCACACAATAGGCCAACACCGACGGCTCACCCGGCCGGTCATCGCCTAGGCCGGACGCCTCGTACAGCACGATGAATCGGTGGGCGATGGGCCTCTCATCGTACACCAGGGCATGTTCAGACATGGATGTGAAGTCCAGGTAGGCGCTCTCAGGAAAGGCTCGCAATACCGTCTCTACCGTGAAGCTTTTGCCGCCAGCACTGGGGCCCTTGAGCACGATGCTCACCGGTTTGTCGAGCAGTCGGGAGGTGAATGCCAAATAGAGGATCTTAGCCGTCCGCTCCTCACCGACCAGGCCCATCGCACGGCAAAGCTTGGTGAATTCTGCGAGAACATCGGGGCAGTCCAGGAGCCGGGCGGCTCTCTGCTTGGCGTCTTTCGCTTCCCTGGCAGCCTCTGCGGCTTGCATCTCCCGGTAAGGTCGGGCTTTGGCTTTCAATTGCTCCATCAGCGCCGGCACATCGTCGCCTAAGATATGACTCTCAGAGATGTCCTTTCGTCCTTGCGGCGCCTCGATGATGCGGGCCTCGGGCAGGGTCTGGCCCACCTTCTGGACGAATGCTTTCCCGCCTTGGTCGGGCTCTTGCCACACATAGACAGCGGGTGTTGCGGTGGGTGTTGCACCGGGTGTTGCATTGCGCAGATATTCCGCCCAGTCCGCCCGCCAGGTGCTGGCCCCGGGGATGCCCAGAGCAGGGATGCCATAGTGCCAAAGCGTTTGCGCGTCGCTCTCGCCCTCTACCAGGATGACATAGCCGGCGGCATGGGCGTCGTCTAGGCGCCATAGGCCATAGGGGTGCGCCCGCGAGCCTCTAGCCCACGCGAAACGCCGCTTACCGACTAAAGAAAAACGATAACGACGGGCAACCTCCTGGCCGTCACGGTCATAGTAGGGAATGACCACCCGGCTCGCCCCATTGTAGACAAGCTCGTCCACGCCAATGGTGCGCAGAAAATCGGCCGGCAACCGTTTGGCCCTGGCGTAGTCATCCAGGGAAAGTGTGTGTGTTTGTATACCCTCCGGTTTCGACTGCAACACTGCAACACCCAGCCGCTGGGCCAGCTGGAACAAACCGCCCCCCTCGCCACAAGAAAAGCACTTGAACCCCTTGGGGCCCACGGAAAAACTCCCTGAATGCGTGTCGGGATGGAACGGGCACAGTGGCCAGTATTCACCCTTGGCGTCGGGCCATTTGCGGTCGGGGCAATCCCCCCGTTGCAGCTTGGCCAGGATGCCCTGCAACAACTTATCCCTCATCGCCCCACCCCCTCCAGCGCCGCCTCGGCTTTGCTGGACGCCCAGCGGTTCAGCGGAAGGGCCACCTGGACGCCATGCCCACGGTCGAGCGTAAAGCCGTGCCGCCGGATGGTGTCAAGTGTAGCCCAGTACGTCGCGCCGCTCTCGGTGTCTCGAACGCACAGCAGCCGTGCTCCGCAGGCCTCCGCGGCTTCGAGGTCGCTCAAATCGACCGCTATCGCCGGCGGTCGACGCAAAAAATGCCTCGAACGCATCGCCCGCTTGCTCCATACGTCGCCTATGATTTGCCCGTGGGCCGGTTTCGCGATAAGATAATCACGAGCCGGCCCCTCGCCGTGCTCGTGTCCTCGCTCCGCCGCCGGCTGCCACCGGCGGCTCTTTCTAATTGCGTTCGTCATCGCGCACCTCCTCATCCCCCGCCAATTCGAGCTCGGCCTCGGCAATGGAGCGAAGCAGGTCACGCAGCTCTGCCAGTAGCTCGCCGGCCCCCAACTCTTGGGCCACCCAGAGCAAGGCCTCGGCCCGCCCCAGCGCCCGTTGTCTCTCTAGCTCATCCGCCATACGCACCTCCACAGAAAAACTTGACTATTTGACCACAGAGTAGTACGATTACAGCATGTGGTCAAAAGTGCTAATTTGGAGGTGGGTATGGATAGATATGGCGAGGTATTCGTCCGCTTGCGGGACACCCTGGCGAGGCTGGGCCTAGCCGAAAGCAAGGCTATCATCGTAGCCCGTCACCAGGCCCGCGGCTTGGTCCCTCTTTTGGCCGGGGAGGCGCGGGCGATTTCTAGCAAGGCGTTACGCTGGGAAGTCGCCCGGCGGGCCGAGCGTGCCCTGGCCCCCATGATTCAAAAGGCAAAACAGGCAGTACCGGAATTTTTCGAGGGTTGGAACGATTTCGCCGAGGCATGGCGGGGCGAGCGCCCGCTCTACAGCGACATTGGGGCGGGTATGCTGTTCTTAGCCATGGAGGTCTTGAAACACGACGTGTCGCCCGACGTGGCCCGGCGGGTCGTTGTCGCCTTGCTGGGCGGAGAGCCCACCTTAGAACCACCTTTGCTGTTTCAGGAACGGCCCGGCGCCCCAGTCCGTTTGGTCTTCTGGTCGGTAGCGAAAACAGTATCCGCATGGGCGCCCTGGCAGTTCCCCCCGTTGGCCGTAACCCAGGGGCTACCGGTGCCGCCAGCGGAGCTTGTGGAGCCTTGGGATTCACTTCAAGAGCTTCTGGATTGCGCCCACCTCTTGGGACATCTCCAGTGGGATGCCGCCGGCATAATCGGGTCGCTATGCGGTCGGGATGATGTTGGGCTGGCTTGGTATCCTTATGCCGTGCGCTATCACGAGGCCGCCGGGGAGCGCTTGGAGGCTTTTCTTTCGGAGGGGAGGCTTCCCTCAATTGTGCAAGAGGTAGAGGCCTCGCCCGCCCTGGAAATAGTGGGGGGTGTAACTAGACACATCCTGCACAGCGAGCCTCTCGCCGTGCCCGTGTTGACCGGGCTCGAGCTCCGGCTTGGGGACAGGCCGGTGGGCGGCCGTATCATCGTCAATCACCCGCTGGTATCTTCCAAGGAGATAGGACAAGCAGCGCAAAAAGTCCGCAGGAGCCTAGGCCGCACCCGTGCCCATCCCCTCTCGGCCGGCGACGAGGCCTTCCTGGAGCTTGTGCGGGAGCTTGGGGGCGCACCGGGACAACGGCTACCAAAGGGGTTCTGGGAGCGATTTCAGGCCGAATGGGCCCGGCGCTATCCCGATAATCCCCTATCGGTCAATCACCTGCGGGTCAAATATCACCGACTGGTACGGCGGATTAAACAGCCATGATGAGGACAGGCCGCCAGGGGCCTAGCTCCTCTCTAGGTCATAGATGACCATATCAGCCAGGTACTCGGTGCCGGCGTCCGTGGTGGGTAACTCGTTTCCTGCCACGTCGGACAGATAGGCCACCCGCCAGACCACCTCTCGTGGCCCCGTGTAGCTGATGTCCGACAGATACGCCCCTGGGACAGCCTCATAGCGGCCCTCTCCATCGGCCACCACCACAGCGCCGCCCGTCCACTTCTCGCAATGCTCCAAGGCCTCGATAACCGCTTGACGTAACGTCTTCATGGCAACCCCCTTTGCGTGTATCTTGGCCGCCCTCCTCTGGGCGGTTTATCCCAACACTCTATCGAGAGCCTTGGCCGCCGCCTGGTCACCATCGCCTAGGACGTGCTGATAAGTCTCAAGGGTTATCTGGGCCGAGCTGTGCCCCGCCCGCTGTTGCGCCGCCTTCAAAGGTACGCCCGACATGGCCAACAGGGAGAGGCTTGTGTGCCGTAGGTCATGTACCCGTATGGCCGGCAAGCCCACTTTGGCGCAAAAGCCCCGCAAGGCACGGCGGACATTACTCTGTAGCGGCACGGTGCCCGCCTCCGTGCAAAAGACACGGTCGCCGTGCCCCTCGGCTAGCGCACGCAGCCACTGATGACGCAAGAGCGTTACCCCCCACGTGGGCAAGGTGATGGTGCGTATCCCAGCCCTGGTCTTGGGCGGGCACTCGATGGGCTTGGAGCGTAGCTCCGTCACCTGGCGCTCGATGCGCACCGTCCCCGCCTCCCAGTCCACATCCGACCAGCGCAGCCCCAGGGCCTCCCCCAACCGACAGCCAGAGGCCAACAGGAAGCCAAAGAGAGCACCATAACGCCCGCCCTTGCCGTCCAGGATAGCCCGCAAGAAGGCCGCCACCTGGTCTGGCGTCCACAGCTTGCGCTCAACTTGTGGCCTCTTGGGGGCGTCTACCATGTCCGTGGGGTTTTCGCTGATGAGCCCCCACTTGCGGGCGTCGCCTAGAGCCTTGTGTAGCAGACAGTGCACCTGGGCAACCCTCCGTGGGCTTTGCGTTTTGCTCAAGTCGGCATAAAGGCGGGCGATGCGGAGAGGGGTTAGGCGGCTTAGGCGCAAGTGGCCGACGTGGGGTACAATGTGCAGGCGGGCGATAATCTCATAGTCATAGAAGGTCTTTGGGCGCACCCTGGCTTGGGTCTGCTCAAGCCAGTGGGCCATAAAGCCCCCCACGGTCATCTTGCCAGCATCGGGCAAGCGGCCCCCCTTGGCCTGGGCTTTCAAAGCGTCCAGCTTCTGGGCCACCTCCTACGCTTTCATAGTAAACCCACCTTTCTGACGAACGCACTACCACCAATGTTAAGGCCAGCACAAGTAGTAAAAGCGCCCAGGCCATCGCCGAGGCATAGCCCATCTGAAAAAAATCAAAAGCCTGACGATATAAATAGAGTACATAAAAAAGGGTAGCATTTAAAGGGCCGCCGTTCGTGGCTACATAGGCGCTGGTAAAAGTCTGAAAGGTGGCGATGATGCCGAGCACCAAGTTAAAGAAAATGGTCGGCGTCAATAGGGGCAGGGTCACATGCCAGAACACCTGCCACAGACCAGCGCCGTCGATGACGCCGGCCTCGTACAGTTCGTGGGGGATGCCCTTGAGCCCGGCTAGGTAAATAATGGCGGTGCGCCCCAAACCCCATAGGCTCATCATCCACAGGGCTACCAACGCCCACTTGGGGTCTATCAACCAGCGCGGCCCTTCGACGCCGAACAGTCGGAGCGCTTGGTTGATCAAACCGGCATCGGGATGGAGCAGCCACATCCACACGACGACAAAAGCCACGCCGGAAAGCACCGAGGGCAAATAGTAGATGGCGCGCAGGGCCCTGATACCGCCCACTCGTTGGTTCAACAGTAGACCGATGGCGAGCCCCCCTACAATTTCGGTAGGCACATAAGCGAGGGTGTAGCTCGCGGTCACTTTGAGGGCTTGTAGAATAAGTGGATCTCGGCCCAAAAGCCGTTCATAGTTGCGCAGGCCCACATAGACGGGCGGCGTGAGCAAATCCCAGCGCGTCAGGCTGATGCCCAACGAGGCCAACATCGGCCCCAGAATAAAGGCCAGAAAACCGAACAACCACGGTGAGATGCATAGATAAAAGGCCAGTATCTGGCGTCTAGATGCAGAAGCACGCGCCCGCGAACGGGAAACCAAAGGAAAACTCCTTCAACGAGAGATCCTCAGCGTCATTGGCGGGGAAAGCATTCGTCTTCCCCGCCAATGACAAACAGTTGCTCGTTAGCGCAAGCTATCCAGGGCGCTCTGCGCCTGTGCGGCGGCTTCGGCCAGCAACTTGGGAACGTTCGCGTCGGGGTCGATGATCACTGTTTCAAGGACGGTGCGCAAAGCCGGATCAGCGGTCTGGCCCCAATAAGGTGTATACACATAAGCGCGCGGCACCAGATAGTTCAACTCTCGTAACCACACGCCCTCGATGGGGTCTTTGGTGAGCCCGGCGGATTCGGCCACCTCTTTGACCGTGGGCAGCGCCCAGCTTTTCCACACTTCGGCGCCTTGAGGGCCGGTGTAGTAACGCAGGAATCGCCAGGCGGCCTCTTTATTTTTGCTTCCGCCAAAGATGCCAAAGCCACCCCAGAAAAGGACATTGGCCCGCCGGGCATCCTGCGGCGGCCCGACCACCCCCAGATCAATTTCGGGGTTGCTCAGGTAGCCGCTTTGCGGCCAACGGCCAAAGATGCGCATAGCCGCCTTGCCGTTGTCGAACTCGCTATTGCCACCGCCAAAAAGGTTGAGATCAGCAGGCGGCGGAGCAACCTTGTATTTATTATAGAGGTCGGCGTAGAACTGGACGGCACGTTGTGTTTCGGGGGAATCCATATAGCCCACGAATTGGGCGCCGTCGTCGCTGATCAACTGCCCGCCGGCAGCCGCTACCCAATATTCAAAACCCGTCGTCCATGCCGCCGGAAGTTGGATGCCCCAAAGGTCGGTTTTGCCGTCGCCGTCGGTGTCTTGGGTCAACGCTTGGGCGGTGCTTAACAAATCGTCCCACGTCCAGCCGTCCTGAGGATAGGACACACCATATTGGTCAAAGATCTTTTTGTTATAGTAGACGGCCAGCGGCGAGAAATCTTTGGGCAACAAATACTGCTTGCCATCCCACTGCCCTGGCTCTAACACACCAGGTAAATAAATACCCAAATCCAGGGGATAATCACCGTCGATGAACTCGTCCAGCGGGACGAAGGCGCCTTTTTCGACAAACATGGGCACCGCGTCGTCGCCGACCTGCATCAAATCGGGGGCGTCGTTCGCCGCGATCTGGGTCAGCAAACGAGCATAGTAATCGCGGCCGGCCACAGCTTCCAACTGCACCAGGATATCTGGGTTCTGGTCTTCAAATTGGGCGATAATCTGTTGGTGTGGGCTCAGGCCCTCCCCGCTATCCCCGGTGCCCACACGCAAAATCGTCTTGGCGGTCGGATCGCGAGTCGGCGCAGGGAGGGACGTGCTCGTCACTACTTTTTCGACTACGCGGGTCACCTCTTGTGGCACCTCCACCGCCTCTTTGACCACCACCGTCTCTTTGACCACGACCGTCTCCTTGATGATCTCCTTTTCGGCGACGGGCGTGGGCAAAGGCCGCTGAGCGCAACCGATCAAGAGGGCCACCAGGAGCAACGCGATAGTGCACACAAGGGTCATTCTCGTTCGTGAGGACATTTATCTCCCCTTTCTTGCGTGTCGAGCCATCACCGCGAGCACAAAAAAGGGCGAGACGGAAGGTGAAGCTCGCTCGGGCAAAATCTGACGAAACCGCCCCCTATTGTAAGCAAAACAGAAGGACCGTTCAAATGCCGCACCTGCTAGTGCAAGTGCTCCGGGCTAGGTGACGGGCACGGCCCGCAGACGGCGGCGCCAAGCGTCTGTCACCTCATGGCTTGTTATTTTCGAGGGGGGCCCCGGTTCTATCTAAAATGAAAACATGCTGTGAGCACTTGTCAACAGGGAGCACTTTTCGTATAACAGAACGGGATAGAACCATCGTGGGAGGAAGAATTGGTGGCGCAGGAGATACGTTTGCCCAAGCTGGATATGACCATGAAACAGGCGACCATCGTCGCCTGGCTCAAAAAAGAGGGCGAAGCGGTACGCCGTGGCGAACCGTTGCTCCAGGTGGAAACCGAAAAGGCGGTGTTGGAGGTCGAGTCCCCGGCCGATGGCGTGGTGAGCAAGATCGTGGCCAAAGAGGGAAGCAAAGTGCCGGTGGATAGCCTGATTGCGATCCTGGCTTGATGGCGAGAGATTGGAGGAACATATCATGAAAGCCTTGTACAAAGCCCGGCCCGCGCCCGGCGCCGAACTGCGCCAAGTCGACATTCCCAAGATCGGGCCGACCGATATGCTGGTGCGGGTTCAATCGGCGGCCATTTGCGGCACCGACAATCATATCTACGACTGGACCCCTTGGGCCCAGGCGCGCGTCAAGCCGCCGATGATCTTTGGGCATGAGTTCGCCGGCGAGGTGGTCGAGGTGGGCTCCGAAGTGCGCGGCTTTGCCGTGGGCGATATGGTGGCCGCCGAGACCCATATCCCCGATTTGCAATGTATGCAGTGTCGCACCGGCCGACAGCATACTTGTGAAAATATGACCATCATAGGCGTACATACCGACGGCGCCTTTGCCGAGTATGCCGTCCTGCCCCAAGCCTGCGCATGGAAGTTGCCCCCCGAGACCGATCCCGATTTGGGCGCCATCCTAGAGCCGATCGGGGTGGCGGCTAATGGCCTGTTCAAAGATCGCATCGGCGGGCTGAGCGTAGCCATCATCGGTTGTGGGCCCATCGGCCTCTTTGGCGCGCAAATGGCCCTGGCCTGCGGCGCCCGACAGCTCTTTGTCACCGATATAAACGAGTATCGGCTGGACATGGCTCGCAGCATCGTCCCCGAAGCGGTCGCCCTGAACCCAAGCAAGGAAGACGTGGAGGGGATCGTGCGTGAGGCCACCGAGGGGCGAGGCCTGGACGTGGTCATCGAGCTGAGCGGACACCCCGCCGGTATCGCTCAGGCTTTTAACCTGCTCGCCAAAGGGGGACGCATCAGCCTGGTGGGCCTGCCTTCTCAGCCGGTTACCCTGGAGCTAACCAACGCCATTATCTACCGCGAGGCGGTGGTTTATGGCAGCACCGGACGCATCATGTGGGACACTTGGTACACCGTCGATGCCTTGCTCAAGGCGAACAAATTTGATCCCACCCAGGTGATCACTCATCGCTTCCCGTTGGAGCAATACGACGAGGCGCTGCAACTCACCCGAAGCGCCAACGCGGGGAAGGTCATCCTTAAGCCTTGATGCTATCTCTACACGCACGAGGGATAAGACAGGCACATCCTCCCTCGTGCGGCCCGTTTTCTTGCCACGGCAAGGAGGATGCTCCCGTGCGCTTGGCCATCATCGCCGATGACCTGACCGGCGCCATGGACACCGGCCTACAGTGCAGCAAACAGGGGCTAGAGACCGTTGTCTCGTTAGACTGGCGCCAAGTGCCTAATACAGAAGTAGCCGTCGTAGACACCGATAGCCGTGCCGCGCGCGCATCAGAGGCCTATCGCCGGCTATGCCATGTAGCCGCCCTAGTGCGCGGTCGCCGCATCTACAAAAAGGTCGATTCGACGATGCGCGGCAACGTGGGCTATGAGCTGCGCGCTTTGTGCGAGGTATTGGCACCACGGGCCATCGTCGTCGCGCCGGCCTTTCCCCAAGGGGGACGCACGACGTGGCGGGGGCGACAATTTGTGGAGGGCCGCCCCTTGGAGCAGACCTTCTTCGCCCACGATCCCCGCTGGCCGATGACCGAATCGCACCTTCCCACGTTGTTGATGCAACAGGCTGGGCAGGAAATCGGCCAGATAGATCTAGAGCCGGTAGAAGCCGGCCCCCAAGTGCTGATGGCCGCGTTAAAGGCCTGCCCGGAGCACATCATCGTCGTCGACGCCCTAGAACAGCGCCATCTGCGCACCTTAGCCCAGACCCTGATCAACTTGGGGCCCGAATGGCTTCCTTGTGGCTCGGCCGGCCTGGCCGAGGCCTGGGTAGAAGCGTTAGGCATTGCGCGCCCACCGCGCCCTTGCCCACCCCCACCGCTGGCCAAACCGGTATTGGTCGTATCGGGCAGCCGCAACGACGCCACCCTGGCCCAAATACGGGCCGCACGGCGAATATTGGCCTTGCCCCAGGTCGACCTCGATGCTCAAAATTTTTACGACACCGAACGAGAGGTGACCCGCCTAGCATCGGCTTGCCTGAACCACCTGCGCCAGGGCCGCGACGTTATCTTGACCACCTCTTTTTCGCCGCTGGTGGCAGGGGCAAGCTCCTTGGTAGCCCGTATCTTGGCCGAGGCAACGGCGCACATCCTCCGAGGAGCCGGCGTGGCGGGCTTGTTCATCACCGGCGGAGACATCGCCGTGCAGATTTGTCGGGTGCTGGAGGTGCGGGCGCTACGCATTTTGGACGAGCTACAGCCGGGCATCCCCGGCGGTAAATTGGTGGGCGGGCCCTTTGAGGGGCTACGTGTGGTGACCAAGGCCGGCGGTTTTGGCAATGAGCGGGCTTTGCTGGAAGCACTGCTCTATCTGCACGGCCAGCTCAAATCGGCCACCACATAGCGATGATCCGAGCCCGGCAGACGGCCGACATGCGCCTCCATAGCGTAGAGATGCCCCCGTATCAACACATAATCGATGCGAAACAGCGGCCAGGGACAGCGCAGCCCAAAGAAATCCGCATCGACCGGATAGGTTAGCCCCAAGCCACGCCCCACTTGGCGATAGACATCGCGCCAGCCTTTGGTCAACAGGCGGTACTCGCGACACTGATCCGTCGCGTTCATATCTCCCAGGATGATCGCCTCCGCGCCTAATTGCTCCGCACAATGGGACAGAGCGCGCACATCCCTTTCGCGTTCGCTATCGTCGAGGCCATATGGCCAGGCAATGCCCAACACGCGGCGGAAGCGCGGCAAGGGTATGCGCGGATGCATATGTAAAACGTCGAGGAAACGCCCCTGGACGTCCAGCGCGATCACCTGCGCCGGATTGGCCAAGGGATCGACCTGTACCACACCAAGCGGTTGAAAGGGGTAGCGACTCATCAGCCCCATCCCTTCGGAACGGCCCGGCACTGGCGTTTCTGGCCCGGGCAAAAACCATTGGTAAGGATACTCGTCCGTCAGGGCCTGAGTGAGGGCCCGAACCTGTGCGGGATTCAGCTCTTGCAAAGCGATAAGGTCTGGGCATTCGTGCCGGATGGTGGCGATGATCTCGGCATGACGCCGGTTCTTGTCGAGCAGATTGGCCGTCATAACGCGCAAAACCGGATCGTCCTCCTCTTGCGCAGGCCGCCTAGGGCGCGGACGAGCCACAAAGTGCGCCCAATAGAGCGCAGTGCCCAGGAGAAGCGGCACACCGCGCAGCAACCCCGAACCGACGAGAGCGGCCAGCAGAGGCAAGCCCAACCCCAGACCAAAAACCCAAAGCGCAAAGGGGGCCAACGCTTGCAGCCACCAGGGCCGCTCTAGGTCGAGGCGAACCCAGAACACGTACCCCACCAGGGCGAGCAGGTAAATCCAGGAGCAAACGATCAATGGCCCCATAGGCGCTTCAGGCATTGTTTTCGTTGTGCACCGCGAGTTGGCCTCCGCCTCGCCCGCAGAACCAATAACCCTCGCCATGTGCCGTGCGGATGTAGAACGGCCGCCCGGGGTCTCGTTCCAGTTTTTGACGTAACCGGCTGATATATTGAGGCAGATACTGGGCCGCATGTCGTTGGCCGGGCCACAGGGTGTTCATCAACGTCTCGTGTGAGATGATCTGGTTACGGTGCTCTAAGAGGGTATTAAGCAGCTCAAATTCCTTGCCAGTGAGCTCTATGCGTTCTCCATCCCGTCGGACCAAGCGGCGGACGGGATCGATATAGAGAAAGCCATCGTTATAGATAGGGACGGACGTCTCTGTGTGCCGGCTACGACGCAAAAGCGCCAACATCCGTGCCTCCAATTCGCGCGGCGACACTGGCTTGACAACCCACAGATCGGCAGCCTCCTCGGTCGCCCGGACCATCGGCTCCTTGCCATAGCCAGAGAGCACAATAAGCGGCACATCGCTCAACGCGCGCAATTGCCGGCAAACTTGGCCGCCATCGATATCCGGAAGTCGGATATCTACGATCACCAGATCGGGCTCGATCTCTTGGGCCAAAGATAGCCCCTCGCCTCCGCTGTAAGCGGCAAAAGTCTCGAACCCCCGCCGCTCTAAATGGCGACACAGTGTGCGTGAAAAAGCGCGCTCGTCGTCGATAACAAGAATTCTCATAGTGAACCCTGATACCGGTCAGGCACTCAAAACCAAGACAACAACCCGCACGATTCTAGCATAAATCATTTGCGCCTTTCAAGCGGGCCAGGTTCGCCTGCATGCATTTCCCCACATTAATGTGGATAGCGCCGGCGCCAAAAGTTATCAAAATAGTTGAGTAGCACCAGCGCCACAAAAAGGGCGATGACGAAATCCCACTGCCCGGCGAGGACCAGGAAAGCCAAGATCACCAGGACGGCTATATCAATCCAAAAGATAAGGCGGGTTCCGTCTTTCATCGGGTCGCTTTCGGTTTTTTCGCTTGCGAATAGGCAGGACATGGGGGATTATAGCATGGCCCGGTCTGGAGCTTAAAAGCGGCCAAGGTATTATCCATCCCGTGCTTCAGTAAACGCCAGGCCGTTTGAATCCGGCCCCAAGTTGGCCTAGAATGGGCGTATACGCCCCAGGATGAGGCTTTGAGGAGAAAGGATGCGACGATGGCATTGTACGGAGGCATCGAAGGAGGAGGCACCAAATTTGTGTGTGCCGTGGGCACCGCTCCCGACGATCTGCGCGCCGAGGCGCGCTTTGCCACAACGACGCCCGATGAGACGATCGCGCGCGCCATCGCCTTTTTCCGTGAGCAGCATTTCGAAGAACCGTTAACCGCCATCGGCATCGCTTCTTTTGGCCCTATCGATCCCAATCCGACATCGCCCACCTTTGGCTACGTGACCACTACCCCCAAACCGGGCTGGGCACATACCGATTTCGCCGGGGCGGTGCGGCGGGCGTTAGGGGTGCCCGTAGGTTTTGACACCGATGTGAACGTGGCGGCGCTGGGCGAGCATCGTTGGGGCGCAGCCCGAGGGCTGGATACGTTTATCTATCTCACCGTCGGCACGGGACTCGGTGGCGGTGGGATGGTGAACGGCGAACTGATCCATGGCCTGATGCACCCCGAAATGGGCCATATCCGCGTCCCTCACGATTGGGCGGCCGATCCCTATCCCGGGTACTGCCCCTATCACGGCGACTGTCTGGAAGGGTTAGCCGCCGGCCCGGCGCTAGAGGGCCGCTGGCAGGTGCGCGGCGAGCACCTGCCACCCGATCATCCGGCCTGGCCGTTGGAAGCGCATTATTTGGCCCTGGGATTGGTGAACCTGATCCTTCCCCTCTCGCCTCAGCGCATTATCATGGGCGGCGGCGTCATGGAACAGCGGCATCTCTTTCCGCTCATCCGAGTCGAGGTGCAGCGGCTGCTCAACGGCTATCTGCAGATCCCAGCCATCACCACCGCCGCCGGCTTGGCCGACTATATCGTGCCACCAGCGCTCGGTGGGCGTTCGGGTGTGTTGGGCGCCATCGCACTGGCAGAGCGGGTTGCTCAAGGGTTGACGCCCTCGGTATGACCTGTTGAGGAACGATTGAAATCACGGCTACCGCCGCGGCGGATTCTGATCCGCACCTGCCCGTGCGGGCTGCAGAGAGGGTGGGCCAGAAAAGCCGATCGCCACAGGGCAACCCGGTGAAGATTGGCAGGTTTCAACGGCCGATCCTCAGCATACTTTCAGGTCTCTCAAAATGCCGCAAGACGCCGGGAGCCCAATCGTTAGACAGAGCCCCCTTTATCGTCTATACTCATCCCGGGTTGCATAGTGGGTCGCGCAGGTTGTCTGGAGGAGGCCGGTTTGAACGCGCGAGATCGAGCCATCTATTTTGCCCTTTTGGTCGTGGCCGTGTTGGGGCCGGTCTTTTATCTGGCCGGGCTCCTGGCCCGCGGCTTGGCGCTTTTACAGACCAACTATTTCCGCCTGGGCTTTACCTATGTGACGTTGGGTTTTAGCGCCGGAGCCGCGGCCTATCTCCTCTTTCGCCGCGGCAGCATAGCCGTACGGGCGATGGCGGGGTTGGCCCTATTGGCCAACCTGAGCTCCGTCCTCTATGCCAGCGGCTCCTGGATGCAAGAAATGCAACGCCGCTTCCTCGAACGCGATATGGTGCCTATCGAGCCGATCCAAGTGGGCATCCTGATCGCCCCCCTAGACGACGAGCCGGCCAGTCGCCAGGAATCGCGCGCTATCGAAAAAGCTGTGGCCGATATGATACGGCGAGACGGGCTCGATGAGTATGTGACGGTGCGTCATATGTACCCCATCTCCTCGGCGGAACAGGCCAGACGCCTGGGGGAAAAGATGCGCGCCAATGTGGTCGTTTGGAAGGGACGAGACAATCGTTATCAGCGCAGCGCCGATTACTATCTTACCGTTCTGGGGGCCAACGAGACCGAGATCGCACTCGATCCCGTCCCCCTGATGACGTTGCTGCTCACCCATGGCACCTATCGGGTGCCCAACCAAGAGATTACCCTCGAAGGGCAGTTACCCACCGTGGCGACCGAGGTGGTTGTGCCCGCAGCTGCCGGTTTCGGCTATATGGCCATCGGCAGGCCGATGCTGGCCGTCGACTGCTTCCGGACGGCCTTGAGCGCCCAGAACCTGGATGGCCCGACATGGGCCATGTTACAGAATCAATTGGCTACCGCGTTGCTCTTGTTGAATCGGGACGACCTGGCCTTGGAGGCGTATATCGAATCCAAGGACATCTCGGCTAATGCCAAAGCCTGGGTCGGCCTGGGCAACGTGGCCCTGGCGCGGCGAGATTGGACTATGGCCAACGAAGCCTACCGACAAGCGATCCGCCTGGATCCTTACGAACCTTCGGCCTATTGCGGCCTGGGCATTTTGCACACCCGAGAACGCAATTTACAAGCGGCCATGTCGGCTTTTTATCAGGCCATCTCCCTGTGCCCTGAAGAGAGTGTGCCCTACGCCCTGCTGGGTATGGGCTATGAGCTATTGGGCGATGTTAACAGGGCGCGAGATGCCTATCGCGTCTCGGAACAATACGCCGGGCCCAATGCCGGCCTGCACGTGGCCGTGGCCGAACGTGTCAACATGATCATGCGTAACCCGCCTACGGCGGTGCCCACGGCAACGCCTCGTCCCCTGCCGACGCCCACCCCCGTGCCTCCATCGGCCCTCTATCACGTCAAGAGCGGCGACACGCTGGGCACCATCGCGGAACAGTTCGGCGTGAGCATAGAAGACCTGCTGAAGGTGAACGACATCAAACACCGCGACGCTATTTTTATCGGCCAAGAGTTGATCATTCCGGAGAAGGATTAGGGCAGAGACAGGCCGGCAGAGCGGGAGGCTTTGGCGAGCCTGTTTACTTTCGATGAAAAGGGGCGATATGGAACAGATGTCTATGCAAAAGCGCTCGCTGGGCAAGACGGGGCTTCAGGTATCGGCCATCGGGCTGGGCTGCGCGCAGTTGGGCTCTTCAAGTATCGAATACGCAGTGCGCGTCGTGCGGCGCGCGTTGGAGCTAGGTGTAACCTACTTGGATACCGCGCGCGGCTACCGCGATGCCGAGATCAAGATCGGTCAGGCACTCCAAGGTTGGGCGCGCGATCGCTTGGTTATCGCCACCAAAACGGGCGGCAAGACGCGCGATGAGGCCCGGCAACATATAGAGGAATCGTTGCAACGGTTGCGTACCGATTATGTTGATGTCTGCCATCTGCACGGCCTACGTCGTGGCGACGATCTGGAACAACGCCTTGGCCCTGGTGGCGCGCTGGAGGCGCTGATCCAGGCCAAAGAGGAGGGCTTGGTGCACCATATCGGCTGCACCAGCCATCGCTGGGAGACGCTGGTAGAAGCCATCCAACGATTCCCCTTTGAAGTCATCCTGGTGCCGATGAATGTGATCGAGCGCGAACCGTTGCAGGAATTGATCCCCTTGTGTCAGGAGAAAGGCATCGGCGTGACGATCATGAAGCCGGTGGCCACCGGCCTTTTGCCCGCCACGTTGGCGCTTAAATGGCTGCTGAACCAACCCATCGCCACGGCCGTGCCTGGGGCCACCAAGATCGAGGAAGCAGAAGAGAATGCCCTGGTGGGCTGCCGCCCCATCGCCCTTACGGATGGGGAGCAAGCTCAGATCGAAGCATTGCGCCTGGGTTATGAACGATCGCGTTGTCGGGTGTGCAACTATTGCACACCGTGCCCGCAGGGAATTTCGATCGGGTCGCATCTAGGCACCGATGTAATGTATGATCACTATCGCACCATGGGCCCAGCCGAGTTTCGGGCCTTTGCCTGGTCGCGCGAGGCGATTGAGCGCGATCTAGAGTCGCGGCGCAAGCAGATCGAGGCCATCGAGTCGTGCGACCGCTGCGGTCGATGCGAGGAACTTTGCCCCTATGGGCTGCCGATTATGGAGATGCTGCCACGCATGTTGCCCGCCATGCGCGATATGGTAGCCATCTACGAGGAACTGCTTTCGATATAGGAATATAATCGGTTGCCGGGTGTGGGCCATCGCGGGAAGCGAGCCCCACACCCGCTTTGGGGGCATTGCCAAGATCTTATTGGGCCTCGGATGGGCCCGGGGCGGAAAGATCCTCCCAGCGGTCTTCTTGGAGAAGCTCGCGCGCTTGAGGCTCCCACTTGGCCGGCACCTGTACTTCTACCTGGCCCAAGCCGTCGACGGTGAGGCCCAAAATGCGGCCGATGGATTCGTAGCGCAACAACACAGGGATACCGGCGCTTTCCAGCTTGCTCTTGGCCACTTCGGCCGCTAACGGCCCCTGCGAGACATACACCGTGATCATCTCCGGCTCTACGCCCATGGCGCCGATCTCCCTAGAGATATATCAACGATCGTTTGACTGCCAAGGCAGACGAACGACCAAGCGGGCGGGTTTAGGCAGCTTCATCGCGGCTTCCTGGCAAGGTTCTGACATACACCAGATCACCGCCAGCCCCCCCAGCACGCCCAATGTGGCCAGCACAAAAATGGCGGTGTACCCGTTGTTGGGCGTCCAGGCGTTGATCAGGTCGATGACGGGGCCCACCAGGCGCGCCACGGCCGCCGACCCGGCCGTGGCCAAGTTCGACCAGCCCAGATATTTGGCTGCCTCAGTCTTGGGCACCAGATCGGTGGCCCAGGCCCAGTTCACGCTGGCAAAGGCCCCCATGCCCAGGCCGATGAGGCTGCCCAACAGCCACAGGCTGGCTACATTGCGCGTCACGCAAAGGAGGGCCATGCCGATCGTCGCTGCCGCACAAGCCAGGAGGCTGAGCGCCCGCCGCCCCCAGCGCTCCGACAACACCCCCGCCGGATAAGCGGCCATAGTGACGCTGACGGCAATGACGGCCATCAGGTTGCCCATGGCTCTGGCCGGATCCCGGACTTGCAGCACATCGCGCAGATAGTACAACGCAAAAGATTGGATGAGAAAACTGCTCAGCAACACCAGAAAACGCGCCGCCAACAAGCGCGCGTATTCTCGATGGCTCCGCCAATCCACGCGCAGCAAGTGACGAACCCACGCGGCGATTTTGGGGCAAGGAACGGAACGCGCAGAGGTCGCTGGTGGCTCGCGGACGCCGACGACCGTCGGGATCGTCGAGGCCAGCAGCACGAAGGCTATCGTGAGGATGGCCAACCAGACGTGCGGCGTCTCTCCACCGACCAAACGCCCCATGATCAACGCAGCCAGGATAACGCCGACCATATCGATCAAAGTCTTGACCCCGGACACGGCCCCTCGATGCGCCGGAGGCACGAGATCGGGGATCAAACCTTGGGCAGGGCCATGGGCTATATTGGAAGAGATCTGCAACAGCAGATAACCGACAGTAACAGCCCAAATCCCAGGTGACCAGGCGAGCCAGAGAAGCCACAGGATACATAGACCAACGCCGATGATGATCCATGGGCGCCGGCGCCCTAGTGGGTGCCGAGTGTAATCGCTGAGCGCGCCGGCGATAGGGGTGGTGATCAGCGCCAGGATCAATCCCCAAAAGGTGAGCAAGCCGTACACCGTGTTCTTGTGTCCCTCGCCCACGAAGGAAAGAAGCAGAACGGGCAGGACGATGGGATGAAGGCCATTCCACATGAAGGATACGCCGAACCAATAGGTGTTGAGCGTAAGGTTATTGTAACACCACTTGGCCATCACACCAACACCCTCACGGAACACCTCTTGATATCATGTCCACAATAAGGGACCCTTACTATACACAAAAACAACGATAACACCAAATCCACTCACTTATCCCTATGTCCTCATGGCATCTCCTGACGCTGCAGCTTGAGCTCGGGATTGCCCGGCCCATAGTGTCGCAGCATGACGATAGGGTCGGTGAAGCTAGGATTGCAGATCTTTACCCCGGCGCGGGCGGCTTCCTCGCTGACAAAGAATTCGTCATGAGTGAGCTGGCCGAAACGAATAAGGGCCGGCGTCTCGATCTCCCAAACGCCCATGGTGCCATGGCCCTGAAGCAAGATAAGGCCATAGCAGGCAGCATCGCGCAATGTCACCGTGCAGCCAGGCAGGATGGTCGTCTGCTTGGCGGAAAAGTCGGGGCTGCGATAGGCAACCCACTCGTCGATATATCCCTCGGCCTTCATCTCTGCGAGATCATGGACGGGCCGCGGCCGCATGAAACGATCTCGTGCAAAATTGGGGTTCAGGTTTGCCTCCCAATCCAACATGTCGACCAGATAGTCGAGATCGTGCTTGTGCTCCTCGGGAACATCTTTGACCACCAACTCCCAAGGCATGGGCACATTGTCCACCAGTGACTGGAACATAGCAAAGACATCGCTGGCGTATTGCGGCTCGTAGGTGCAGAGGCTGCCGGGGGCATGAAGGACGCCGGCGGGCACGTCCCAGCCAGTGCCCGGCTCGAGCTTGTACGCTCGGGAGAGGTTTAGGATTTTGTTATCCCCTTGGTTCCAATTGCGCAGGCACTCTTTGACCTCCTCGCGCGTGGTGCCGGGCTCCAGGCCAAAAAAGGTAAAGGGAAACCGCCCGCCGTGGTTATTCAGTTGGGTGGGGAAGAAATAGGCCTCTGGCTTGGGCTCGCGCGAGACGCGCTCGGCATCCTTGCGTTGGTGATGCAAATGATGCGGGAGAGGCCCCAGGTTATCAAAGAATTTGGCGAACATGGGCCAGCCACCATAATCGCGCATGAGGCGCGGGCCGATGATGGCCGAGCCGGCCAGCGCGACGGCATCGCGCAGCAGAATGCGCTGCACCTCCGGCCCATCCTCCATGACGACATAGCTCAGCCCCTCGTCGGGGAGAGTGAGGGGGCCGTTGTCGGCCGGTGTGGTGGAGGCGAGCCAACGCTCGTCGATTCCTCCGCGATGGGCGCCCAGCGCGTAATAATCATCGGGATGGAGCTTGATGCGACGCCCCGGGATACAAAAAGAGCGAGGCACCCACGTGGGGGCCAGGCGCAATATGCCACCGCCCTGTTCCAGGGCGGCGTGAATAAGTCGATCCTCGTTCATAATCACATTCCCTCAGCGAAGATTGAGCCTAAGATAACCGAGGTCAAGAGACGACGCAAACGCCGCAAAAAGGGTGTCTCTATCTTTATTTATCCATGAACTGTACGGAGCGGTTCATGGCCAAGCCCCAATTCTTGGCAATGTTGTGATCGTCTCCCTCATAAACATAAAGCTCGACCGATTTGCCCGTGGCCCTGATCTGTTTCTCTAGCTCGAGAGAATATTCTAGGGGCACGCTATGATCCGCCGTGCCGTGATGCAACTGGATGGGGCCAGAGAGGTCGCCCACATAGGTATTGGCCGAGATAGCTGCCCAAAAGTGGGGTTCTCCTCCAAGCTGCCGTAGCGCTCTATGAACTCGCGCACCCAACGGCGGCCCCGGCACCTGCACTACAGAACCGGACGCGGGGCGTCCGGAGCAAGCCACGAGCAACGGCACAACAACCACCAGCGCAAAACCGAATCTGATACGGCCCATGTCGATCCCCCTGGATTGAATAAAATATACAGAATCCCCTTAACCCGCAAAATACCCTGTCCGGGCACCGCCGGATTCACCGATGATGTCGCGGCGCACTTGCGCTTTATCCACCGATTTCCTATAGTGTACCAAGATAACACATCCCTAGGAGGCAAAGTATGGCGGATCTTGCAACCACGTATCTTGGTCTGAAATTGCGCACCCCCCTGATCGTCGGTAGCTCGGAGCTGACCGATTCCCCCGCCAAGGTGGAAGAGCTGGAGAAAAAAGGAGCGGGCGCGGTAGTGCTCAAGTCGATCTTTGAAGAAGAGATCGCTCACGAGTATCGGGCCATATTGCGCGAAGAGCTCAAAGCGGGAAGCAGCGCGGAGGCCGTCGATTATCTGGATCAGGCGTTGCGCGCCGAGAATCTGGATCGCTACAAACAGCTCGTAGCCGATTGCAAGAAGCGGGTCGATATCCCGGTGATCGCCAGTGTCAACTGCACCTACTCGCACGAGTGGGCCTATTTCGCCGGCGAGCTGGTCAATGCCGGCGCGGATGCTCTGGAACTGAACATGTTCTTCTCGCCCAGTGACCTCCAGCGCACGCGCGAGGAAGCAGAGGCGGCCTACTTTCGCGTCGTTGAGCGGGTGCGCGAACAGGCTTCTTGTGTGCCCGTTGCGCTCAAGGTCAGCTCTTATTTCACCGATCTGGGATCGATGTTGCTTCGTCTTTGCCAGGCAGGTGTGACGGGACTGGTGCTCTTTAACCGCTTTTGGGCCCCCGATTTTGACATCGACAAGCTGGAGATCGTGCCTTCGCGCATCTTGAGCACGCCCGAAGAATTGGCCACCCCATTGCGTTGGATCGCCATCATGTCTGGCCGGCTAAGCTGCGACTTGGCTGCATCAACCGGCATTCACGACGCGGCAGGCCTGATCAAAGTGCTGCTAGCTGGCGCCAAGGCAGGCCAGGTGGTATCGACGTTGTACAAAAACGGCACCGGTCACATTCAGACCATCCTGGACGGCCTCACCGAATGGATGGAAAAGCACGAGTTCCTAACGGTAGAGCAATTCCGCGGCTTGATGAGCCAGAAGGTCAGTGCGAACCCGGCCGTATACGAGCGGGTGCAATTCATGCGCTACTACGGCGGCCTGTTCCAGGGGCGCGAGGGCGGCGTGCCCGGCGGGATGGACGCCCTGAGGTATTAACCACACCCACAGCCTCACTGCGCCGCTGCACTGCGCACGGCGGCCGCTGCCTGCGCGGCTCTGCTCTTCCAGGTAGAGGGCCGAAAGCGCCACCATAGGAGGGACATGCGCACGGCCCAATCCAACGTCATCGCCGATTGTACGCCGGGCAGGCCCAAATGGAGCACGGTGGCGGCCGCCACCGCTACAGGCACGCGCACCAACCAGGCGCCGATTCCCGTTACCCACATGACGGAGCGAGTATCTCCGGAGCCGCGCAACCCGCCTGAGAGGCAGGAGGCGGCGGTCATGAATGGTTGGGCCACGGCCACAATCTGCAGCGGCAAGACGCCCATCTCGATCACCGCCAGGTCGTTCGTAAAAAGGCCGAGCATCATCCGTGGGTAGGCGATGAAAAAGACCGTCCCAATAAGGCAGAACCCGACCGCGATCTCCATAGCGCGGAACACGCTGGCCCGGGCACGCGGGATGTCGCCTGCGCCCAGCGCCTGGCCGCAAAGCGTAGTAGCCGCCACGGCAAAGCCAAAGGCGGGCATCATGGTGAGGTTTTCCACACGCTGCGCGATGACATGGGCAGCATAGGCCACCGTCCCAAGGCTGGCCAGGGCGCGCGTATAAGAGAGAAAAGCAAAACGCATGAGCAGGTTCTCGCCCCCTGCCGGGAGCCCCACCTGTAACAAACGTTCGAGCACATCCCGTTGCGGTCTGCTAAGCAGCGCGGGAAGGTACATGCGCGCGCGCCCGCTGCGCAGCAACAACACCATGGCCACACCGGCCAGCGTGCGCGCTGTCCCGGCGGCCACTCCGGCCCCGGTGACGCCCATGGGCCGGATGGGCCCCAGACCGCGAATCAAGATCAAAGAAAGCAAAGCGTTGATCACGTTCATCGTGCCCATGAGCACCATGGGGGTGCGCGTGTCGCCGGCGCCGCGCAGCGCCGCGTTGCCCACCGTCAACACCGACATCATGATCTGCGTCGCCGCCAGATAGGGCAGGTAACGGGTGCCCATGGCCACAGTGTCGGGCTCGGCGCCTAAGAGGATCAAAGCGCCCCGCGAGAAGGGCAAGAGCAACACCGTGCAGATCAAGCCCATGCCCACTGCCACGAGCATCGATTGCTCCAGCACTCGCTGCGCCAGGGAACGATTTTTGGCACCGATGGCCTGGGCGATGAGCGCCGTGGCTCCGACGGCCACGGCCTGAAAAAAGGTGGTGCCGATCATCTCGATGGTGCCGGAAAGCCCCACAGCCGCCAGCGCCGAAGCCCCTAGATGCCCCACCAACATGGTGTTCACAATGTTGACCAAGAGGCTCAGGATGCGCTCGCCGACGGCCGGCAAGCCCAGCCGAAGCACCTCTTTGCGTAGATTATCGGGTCTTGAGCGGGTACTGCTTGTGGGCCGTCTCGACACGGCCGCAAACGAACGCGAACTTGGCATGGTTTTGTCCTTACCTTGATGCCTTTGCCATGGGAAGGCAACTTGCCGGTTATCCTCTGGCCCAAATAGCGGACCGGCCCCTTGTTCGCCGCTTGCGCGCTTTCCGGCCCCGGCAATCGGGGGAAAGGGCGATGACCTAGTAGCGCAAGACCGTTCCTTCCTTCAATTCCGGATCGGCCAACATCCGCTCGAGTAAATGCCCACGGCGACCGGTGACAATGTGCACCGTCAGCGTGGGCTGTTCTTGAACCAGGGCGAAAAAGTCGCGCACCTTGCTGGCCATGCCGCCGGTGACATCGACGCCGGCAGCCGCGCCGCCGACCGCCGCGAACATGGCGGCAACCTCGCCATAATTGCGCGAATTGATCTCGGGCAAAAGGCGCACGATCGAATCGCGCTGTGGATCGCCGGAATAGACACCGGCCACCTCACCGGCCACGATAATGCGCTGCGGCCGCAGCTGCCGCGCCAAAAAGACCAAGATCTGCTCGGTGGAGAGGATGGTACACCCTTTGACATCATCCAAGGCCACATCGCCATAGACGAGGGGCACCAGGCCATGCTCCAAAAGCGTGACCACGGGATCGACGGCGAATTCGACCAGCGCGCCATCATGACATCGGGCCGATGCCGAGGGCTGCAAGGACACGACCGGCACACCGGCTTCGAGCAACGTATCGGTAACCAAGCGATTGAGCCGCTGAGCCGCCGCCGCCGTCTCAGCATACCCGCGCCAGTCTCGCGGGTTGCCCTGATAGATCTTGTGGCGTTCGGCGCTAAAATGGCCAAAGGAACCGCTGCCATGGCCCAAAACGAGCCGTAATTCGGGGTTGGCTTCCAAGGCCGAGGCGATCTCCTTGGCGACCCGCTGAATGACGGCGAGGCGTGGGGTCTCGACTCGGCGTTTGTCGGTGATCAACGATCCGCCTAGCTTGAGGAACACGGTTTCACCCACAGCACTCCCTCTCTTTCCCCTGCTCCAACACTTGTTCCACACCGTCTTTGGTCACCCGATAGCGCTCAAGGTCTTTGGGCACCCATGTATTGGGAAAGATGGCCCGCGCCTCGCGCAAAATCTCCCAGTCGGCATAGCGCCGCGAGATATGCACTAGAAACAGATTCTTGACCCCTGCCCTGGCAGCCAGCTCGGCAGCCTGGCGCGCCGTGAGATGGCCGAAGCGATTGGCCATCTCCTCCTCACCTGAGGCATAGGTAGCCTCGATGATCAAGGCATCGGCGTTCCGGCAAGGCTCTTCCAACCCCTCCGTGCGGCCGGCGTCGCCTACATGGACGAGTTTGACGCCTGGGATTTCTTCGCCCAACACTTGTTCTGGTCGCACGACGGTGCCATCGGCCAAGGCGATGGGCCGGCCCTCCACCAGCAAGCGACGTTCGGGGCCATGCGGCACACCCAATCGCTCCGCTTCCTCGGGTAGGAAGGGGCGACGCCCCTTGACTTCAAAGATAAAGCCAAAGCAACCCGGGCCGCGATGCGACACGGGAAAGGCCGTGACGGTCATGTCTCCATCTTGCCAGATGACGCCCGGGCGGATGGCCACCAGCTCGATCTCGATATCTACCTCGCCGCCGCGCAGCACAACATTCATCAGATCCTCGACGCGCTCGAGGGCCCACTGCCCGCCATAAATGCGGATGGCCGAGATCGACTCCCAACGCGAAAATGTTGAGGCCAAACCGCCCAAGCCGAGGATATGATCTAAATGGCCGTGGGTGAGCAAAATCTTGTCCAGCTTGCGAAAGCCCATCCCGCTGCGCAACAACTGTCGCTGGGTGCCCTCGCCGCAATCGATGAGGAAGCGCTGGTCGCGGAACAACACCAACGACGCGGACAAGCCCCGGTCCACCGAGGGGGCCGAGGCCGAGGTTCCCAGGAAAACAATCTCGAACATAAAAGAGTCCAATCCTCCGGATTGCTGGTAGAAGAAAGCTGGAGATGCCAAAGCGCAGCAGGCAATTTGCCCTTTCGAGCCTCGCTGCTAAAATGCTCCCCTGTGCCGAGACAGATATCCCGTTCATGGGGCCTCTACGGCCCGTTCATAACTCTTTGCCCATAGGCAAGATAGAGGCCATCTCTGCATAGCCCAGGCGGCGATAGAGGCGACGAGCCTCTTCGTTGCCGGCGCGGACAAGCAGGTTCACCTTGAGACAACCTTTGGCCTTGAGCCGTCGTTCGACCTCGGCGACCAGAGCGGAGGCAATGCCGCGCCGACGATAAGCGGGGTGCACGGCCAAATGGTGCAACCAACCACGTCGGCCATCCCAGGCCCCCATGATGACCCCCACCACGCGCCCAGGCCCGCCATTGGGCCCGTTCACAGTTTCGGCAACCAGAAAGAGGTCAGGGTCACGCTCGAGCTTTTTAGCCACCTCTTCGCGACGGTCGGAGGGACGAATCTCAATGCCGGGCCCGGCGCCCTGCCAGAGTCCGAGCACCGCCTCATAATCATCCAACGTGAACTCGCGAAGGGCGATCTCCGCACACTCGTCGGCCCTCATCGAGACCGCTTCGGGTGCCTGGGGATCGCCCTCGACGTTCACCTCACTCCTCCTCGCCGACGACGGCCTTCCAGGGGCCGTGAATGCCTTCCTCGGTCACGCCATAATAGACGTGAATCTGCCCGTCGGGAGTGCGTTGCACCAAGTCGTAATGGGGTTTGCCGGCGCGCAGATACTTGTGCCATAGCCCCAGATTGCCGCGCCAATCCACCTTGTGCTCTTCAAAGGTACCCTTTTCCTTCAAGGCGATGGCATAGCGCCACAGGCGCCGCGCCGAACTGCGCGTGACATTGTGCACCAAGCCCCCATCGCGCAGATCGCACATGGTGTGATACAAGGTGCCCTTGCGTTCTTCCGAATCGACGATCTCGACGCCGGTGCGCGGGCGCTCCACTCCGTCGGGCGAACTTGAAGAGACGGTCTCCTGCTTCGGGGCAGTGAGAGATGTCGACTCGGCGGTTTCATGGCTCGCAGGCAGAGCGGGCTGAGGAGATGGGCGCTGGCGACGTCTCGCAGGCTGGGCCGTGGCCGGCGCGGGCCGAGGTTCCCTCTCCTGTTCGGCAGCGTCCAGCATCGCCGCTTGCGGCTGCGGAACGGCGGGAGCCAAGGCCGGCACTTCTTTTTGGCCCGCCTCCGCCAGCACCAACCCTTCTTTGGCGACCAAGGCCCGCCGGATAAGGGCGACGATCTCATCGCGCATAGCCAGGCTGGTCTCGTCTTCCTGGCGGATATAAATATTGCTGCCCTCCAAAACATAGGGCGGATCCTCGCCCTTGGGCACCACGATACGCAAAACGTCTTTGCCCTGGCTCTTGAGCACCGAGACTTCGACGTTGATCGGGGGCATCACCAGTCGCTCGATCTCTTCCAGCAGCGTCTTGGTCTCTTCCTGGACGTTCTCGACCCCTTTGACCGGAACCTTGGGGTTCGAACCGACCCCCACATAGATCGTGCCGCCGTTGGTGTTAGCAAAAGCCACCACGTCGCGCAAGACGGCATGGAGCCGCCCGCCTCGGCGGGTCATCCCTTCGTGAAAGCTTTGCACGATGCTAGGGCCTTGCTTGCGCGCCGCCTCAACATGATCGAAGGGCTGTGCCGAGCGACGATAGGGCCGAGT
>JACIWY010000199.1 GCA_014360745.1 Chloroflexota bacterium | reverse complement strand
CGGTGTGCCATTGCCCAGTTGCCGCCCGGGGCGCGCGCGGCCTTGGTGTTACGCGAGTACGAACAACTTTCTTATCAAGAGATCGCCCAAGTGTTGAGCATCCCGATCGGGACGGTGATGTCGCGGCTTAATTATGCCCGCCAATTATTGCGGCAGTATTTGGCAGAAGAGGAGTGGCGCAGTGACGAATGCCATGAGAAACCCGCAGGGGCAACAACATCCTTATGATCGCGATTTAGGGGCATATCTGGACGGCGAACTCGATCTGCGAGGCGCTTGGCATCTGAGCCAACACTTGGCGGGCTGCCCGGAATGTGCTGCGCGATTGGCCGAACTCAAGGCGCTGAGCCAAAGGGTGCGGGAAGCCGGAATCGACCTAAGGGCTTGTAGCTCGGCAGGAGATTTCTGGGTGCGCCTGGCGGGCCGTCTATCGCTACAACGGGAAGGTGGCGCCTTCGGGTGGCTGAATTTTCTTCCGCCTTTTTTGCTGAACGTTCTGGCTTGGGTCGGCCAAGGGGTCCTGGCCGTGTCGGCCGGGTTGTATCTCCTAGTCCGGATCGGGTTGCTACCACCTTTGGGGCAGGCTGTGCTTCAACGGCTGGCGCAATGGGCCAAGAGCTCCCTTATCGCGGGCACCCTATCCGCCTGGCTGGGCGTTTCGGAGCAACAAATCAGCGAGATGCTGTATCGAGCGAGTGCCCAGGGGGACACCTGGCTATTCGGCGTCATTTTGTTGATCGCTTTTGTTTACCTTGTGGCTACCTGGGGGATGTATCTTTTTTGGGCTATATGTTGGAGAAGGGGCGCGATATCCTTGAGAAAATCGGGAGGTAGATGACATGGATTACGGTCGGATCATCAAGCGGGCCATTGAGATCACGTTGCGGCATCGCGTCTTGTGGATTTTTGGCATCGCCGTTGCCCTGTTCGGCGGGGTGAGTGGTAAGCAAGGCGGGGGACAGGGGCTACAATATGCCTTTAGTGGGCAGGATTGGCAGCGATTTTTCCGGCAGGGGCCGGGCGTCCCGGCGCGGCCGTTTAGCCCCTTTGGGCCAGTGGTTCCCTGGGAGACGATCTTGCCCATGGTGTTCGGTTTGCTGGCTCTGCTCTTTGTCCTAGGGCTGGCCTGGATTGTCGTGGGCATTCTGGTACGTTACACAAGTCTGGGCGCGCTGATCGGCATGGTGAACGAGATCGAGGAGCGCGAAGAGACGAGCTTCCGCGCGGGCCTGCGTATCGGCTGGGGGCGCCTGCTGCATCTGTTTGTCATGAACTTGATCATCGGGATCGCCGTGTTCATCCTGGTGTTGGTTCTGATTCTCATCTTGATTCTGGGAGGGCTCCTAGCCGCCGTGCCGGCCATCCTGCTTTTCCGAGTTGGCGAGGGAGCCGGGATCGTGGGCATCCTCATCGGGGTGGCCGTCGGCCTGGTGTTGATCCTGGTGTTGGTGCTGTTGGGGCTGGCCCTCTCGGCCGCTGCCACGCTGGTGCGCGAATACGCCTTTCGAGCCAGTGTCCTCGATCAACGAGGTATCTTTGAAGCATTAGGGGCCGGGCTTGGGCTGATGCGCAGCCGTCTGCGCGAATCGCTGCTCATCTGGTTGTTCCTGGCGGTCATTCGCCTGGCGCTGGGCATCGTGGCCATACCGCTGGTATTGATCGGCATCGGCATCGTCTTGGGGCCGGCGTTGGCCGCCTATGGGCTCAGCGAATCGTTCGGTTTGGCCGCGTTGAGCGCAGTGCCCGGCTTGTTGTTGCTGCTGTTGGCCGGGGCTTTTCTGGGTGGTTTGTGGGCCACCTTTTACTCGGCAGCCTGGACGCTCACCTTTCGTGAGTTGCGCGCCGGGCAGACGAGTTTAGAGGCGGCCTGAGTGAGGTTTGGAGCGCCTTTTTAATCAGAGATGAGGCAAGCCAGCACGATGCGAGCCGAGGTCTCAAGGTCGTCGATAGCGATGTGCTCGTCGTTGGTGTGCACCGCGTGCATGCCCAGGCTCATTTGGATGATATCGATGCCACGGGCGATGAGCACATTCGAATCCGAGCCACCGCCGGTGGGCACCAACAACGGCTCAACGCCTACGGAGCGCATCGCCTTGCTCAACAAACGCACAATGGGGGCATCTTCGGCAAAGTGGTACCTTTTATAGCTACGACTCACTTGGATGTCCACCGTCGCGCCATGGGCCTGGGCGCTCTGTTGCAGCGCGTCGCTCATGGCGCGAATCTGTGCTTCAAGCTTCTTTTCATCGCGGCTGCGAGCCTCGCCGTACAACTCGACGAGATCCGGCACCACATTGGTCGCCCGCCTACCCCGAATGATGCCGATATTAGCCGTCGTTTCGGCGTCGATGCGCCCCAGGGGCATATGCACGATCCCCTCCGCGGCGACGAGGATGGCGTTAATGCCGGCTTCGGGGTTGGCGCCGGCATGAGCCGCTCGACCGTGGACGCGAGCTTGCCATGGATCCTGGGAAGGGGCGTGGACAATCATGGCGCCGGGATCGCCAGCGGCATCGAGGCCGAGGCCCATCTTGGCTTTGAAGTGGCTCACATCTACCGCCTTGGCTCCGCGTAGGCCCGTTTCCTCGCCAACGGTAAAGAGCACCTCCACAGGGCGATAGGGGCCGTCTTTTTCAGCCAACACCGTCAGTATTTCGAGAATGATGGCCAGGCCCGCCTTGTCGTCGGCGCCCAAGATGGTATCTCCCTGGCTATAGACGATGCCCTCGCGGATCACGGGCACGATCCTCTCGGTGGGCACCGTGTCCATATGGGCCGTCAATAATAGAGGCTCTCCTTTCCCCGATCGGTGTGTAATCAGTTGCCAGCCTCATCCTGTCGGATCGGGAGTTTGAGTGTCTGCAGCCTGCCGACGATAGTTTGGGCCACATCGTGCTCCTGGCCCGAGGGGCTGGGGATCTGCACCAGATCTAAAAAGGTGGCCAACAAACGCTCTCTGCTCAGCATTTATCTCGTCCCTTCTTCGCCAGTGAATGAGAAACCATGTGCGCAAGCCTGGCTTGCGCATTCCAAATTTTCCTCTTTGCTGGGGGATAAAAGGCCGGCATGAACAACCTCAAGGCGCGAGCAACTCCGCGGCGCTCTCGCGGGTGGCCTCCGTCGCTGCACCACCCAGCATCACCGCCAGTTCCTCGATGCGCTCTTCATAGGTCAAGGGCCGGATCAGGGAGACAGTTCGCCCCTCAACGACCTCCTTAGTCACGCGAAAATGTTGCGTGCTCAAGCTAGCGATTTGGGCCAAATGGGTGACACAAAAGACTTGGTGCTCTTCGGCCAGGCGACGCAACTTGGCGCCGACGATCCGACCCGTGCGCCCGCCGATGCCGGCGTCGATTTCATCAAAGATCAGGGTGGGCACCGGATCGACCGTCGAGAGGGCCGTCTTCATGGCCAGCATCAAGCGCGATGTCTCTCCGCCTGAGGCGATACGCGCCAACGGTTTGGGGTCCTCGCCGGGGTTGGGCGCGATGAGGAATTCGACCCGATCCAGGCCCGTGTCGTCAAAGGCAAAGGTGAGCCCCTCTTTGGCGGGCACGCCATCTTCCGCTTCCTCCCAATGGATATCGATCTCGAACCGGGCGCCCTCCATATTCAACTCGCGCAATTCGGGCTCGATGGCGGCGCGCAGCCGTTCGCCCGCTTTGTGCCGGGCCGCGCTCAACTCTCGGCCGAGGATGGCCATCTCTTGCAGCAGCCGTGCCTGCTCGCGCTGAAGCTGCTCCATGCGCTCCTCGCTATGGGTAATGCCATCCAACTCTGCCTCCGCCCGTGCGGCAAAAGCCAAGATCTCTGAGATGGAATCGCCATATTTGCGCTTCAGGCTGCGGATCAAATCGAGCCGTTCCTCGATGGCGGCCAGCGCTTCGGGATCGTATTCGACGCTATCGCGGTAGCGGCGCACCGTACGAGCCAGGTCTTCGATGTTGTACAACGCTTCTTCGAGGCGCTGGCTTGTCTCGGAGAGGGTGTCATCCAATTGGGCCAACTCGCGCAAGCTCTCGGCCGCTGTGGAGAGGTTGTCGAGAACCGATGGACGCCTTCCCTCGCCTTCGAAGAGCAGGGCATAAATTTGAGCGGCCAGCTCCATGCGCCGCTCGGCGTTGCCCAACAAGGTTTCCTGGCGACGCAGTTCCTCTTCCTCGTCGGGCTTGAGCTTGGCTGTGCGAATCTCGTCGATCTGGTAGCTGAGCAGATCGATGCGGCGCGCCGTCTCACGCTCATCTCGGCGCAGAGCGCGTAGGTCGGCGCGCACCTGGCGCAAGGCCTGCACCCGCTCGGCAAAAGCTTGCCGTTGGGACCACAAGCCCCCGAAACGGTCGAGGAAGTCGATATGATTTCGCGGTTGAAGCAGGGAAAGATGAGCTCCCTGGCCGTGAATATCTACAAGATGTGCGCCGATCTCTTCCAAGGCGTTCAACGTAACGGCGTAGCCGTTGACCCGGCAAACGTTGCGTCGTTGGCGGCTTACCTCGCGGCGGATGATCAACTCCTCGCCGTCGTGTTCTAGGCCCAAGTCGCGCAACAACGGTTCCAGGGCCCGGCGAGTCTCCTCCGAGGGCACAAAGATCCCCTCGATGGAGGCCATGTCACAGCCGGTACGAATGACTTCGGTTGATGCTCGGCCGCCCAACAACAGCGCCACGGCGTCGACGATGATCGATTTGCCCGCGCCGGTCTCGCCCGTCAGGACGGTAAAGCCCGGGCCGAATTGTAGCCTGGCCGATTCGATAATGGCGAAATTGCGAATGCTGAGTTCGATCAGCACTTGCCCCACCTCCGCATCTTGCCCCACATGAAGGAGCAAGCGAAAACCTCTATCCTGCGGCGACAAGGTTATTCTATTTATGTTTATCCCCCAGGCAAGCCGCGCTTTCGAGCCAATATGCCTGGATGGGGGCGGCAGGGGGTACGCGCGAGATCGGTATCTTGGACGAGGAGCGGGCCATCGGCCTGATCCGTACCACCATTAACGCTGCCTGTGAGCGCGACAACGTGCTCTTTATCGGTCGTGGAAGCCAAGTGGTGTGAGAGGGGCAGCCTGGTCGAGCGCGGCCTGAAGGATCCGACCGAAATAACGGGGAAACGAATCCCAACGTTTCTAACATTGCTGGCGATTTTTTGCGCCGGTCGCCAGAACGGGTATAATGTCCTTTGTGCGCCGGCCGGTCGCGGAGACGTGAAGAATCGTGCGCGGCTTTTATAGCCCAATGCGGTTTTTCGCATCCCGTGGAGGGATGGCAGAGTGGTTGATTGCGGCGGTCTTGAAAACCGTTGATCGAAAGATCCGGGGGTTCGAATCCCTCTCCCTCCGCCTGGCTTAACAATCGATGGTCTCGGGGAGGTGCCGGAGTGGACGATCGGGGCCGCCTGCTAAGTGGTTGTAGGGGTAATACTCTACCCAGGGTTCGAATCCCTGCCTCCCCGCCTGAGGGTGCTCGCTCGTAGAGAGCACGGGATTTGCTCCGTTTTGCGCTCTATGCTAAGATAGGCGTGTTACATAGGGCACCTCATCCGCGCCCGTACCTCAACTGGATAGAGGGCCGGTCTACGAAACCGTAAGTTGGGCGTTCGAGCCGCCCCGGGCGCGCCTTTTGGGCGCTGTACGATGCGTACGGCGCCCTTTTTGTTGCCTCATTTGCGGTTTTCTATGCCCATGAATCGCCCGCGACCTATGTACGGCCTTGTGGCAATTGTCGTCAGATTGCCGTAAGCGTTGCCTCGCTTTTTCCCGTTTTAAAGCGCGGCGGTGGAAACCTTGGCTATGCCAAGGTTATGGGCCGGCGCCCGGCGCTTGACGCGACGGGAATGGCAGGGTTTTCACTCATCCTGAAGCACATGCGGATTGCTCTAACGTCCGCGGCGCGCTGTACAAGGCCAGAATGTTCTCCAGCGGTGTGTTGGCTTGAATGTTGTGGCAAGGGGCAATGATATAGCCCGTGCCCAGGTGCCCCAAGGTACGTATGTTATACGCTACCTCCTCGCGCACCTCGTCAGGCGTGCCGAAGGGCAAGGTGTATTGGTTGTCCACCGCGCCGTGGAAGCAGACTTGGCCGCCAAAATGGCGCCCGATGGCTTCGCGATCCATCCCTTTGCAGCGCCACTGGATGGGGTTCAACACGTCGATGCCCATCTCTAACAGATCGGGGATAAGGGGATAGATGGCACCGTCGTCGTGATGAAAGACGCGCAGCCCAAAACGATGGGCCTGGTCGATGGCGCGCTCGATCCAGCGGCGATAAAAGGTATCGATCATGGACCGCGAGATGAGCAGGCCGGTCTGGCTACCGAAATCGTCGGTCACCTGGGTGAGCTGCATCGCCTTGCCCGCCGCCTCGTAGCAGCGCTGATGATACTCGTAGAAAAAGTCGGCGATGCGCTCGATGAGGTAATGGCTAAAGGCGGGCTCCAGGGCCAGATCCAAGAGCGAACGTTCCAGCCCGCGCAGCTTGTTATGCCAATAAAAGATCGCCGTGTAGCCGATAAGGATCGCGCGGCCCTCATACTCGGCGCACATATCCGGCAACGCCGAATAGTCGTACCAGTTAGGATCGGGCCAGCGATAGGCTTTGAGATCGTCGATGGTCTGGGCCTCGGCCAAAGGGTAGCCCACTTGCTCCCAATAGACGCCGGTGGCATATTCCTGGCGCCGCGTGACAAAGCCC
>JACIWY010000198.1 GCA_014360745.1 Chloroflexota bacterium | reverse complement strand
CTTGGATTACCCTGCCGAGCTGTCATTGATCTGCGGGTTGTTGTTCGTATACGGGCTGAACATCGTCGAAGGGCACGTGTTTACTTACGAGCTTGCAGAGGGCGAGGAGCCTGCGGAGACAACGGGGCAGCAAAGGGGGCAGCGGATGTCATCGTGGCCGCAGGAAACGAAGCGCCGGGAGGATACACGACGCAAGATCGTAGATGTGTTCACCGTGCGCCCCACGGGCAACGAGATCACGGCGGATTTATGGGCGGCGTATAGTCGCGATCTGGCAGAGCTCTTGGCGCGCATAGAACGGGGGGACATGCAAAGTGCCCAGGGCGCCCTCGTGAACCGAGTTGCGGCCGCGCTACCCGATCCGGAGGGGAGCGCTCAGGCGCTTACACCCATCGAAATCCATGTGGATAACGAGATTTCGGAACGCTACACCGTCTTGGATATCGAGGCACGAGATACGCCCGGATTTCTGTACGAGTTCTCGAACGCGCTCTCGCTCAGCGGGTTGCACATTTCCAGGGTAGAGGTGAGTTCGGTCGGTAATCGGGTGTACGACCGTTTTTATCTGACGGATCACCAAGGGCGCAAGATCGACGACCCGCAACGTGAGCGCGAGCTGCGGGCGGCGACGGTGTTGGTAAAGCATTTCACCCATTTGCTGCCCCGTTCGCCTAACCCGGAGTCGGCATTGCTGCACTTTCGCGAGTTTCTTGCACACCTCTTTAGCCGTTCCGATTGGCCCGACGAGCTCACCTCGCTGGAGAACCCCCAAGTGCTGGGCGCGCTAGCCCGCCTATTGGGGGTGAGCGATTTTTTGTGGGACGATTTCCTGCGCATGCAACACGCCAACCTGTTTCCGGTGGTGCGCGACATCGGGGCTTTGAGAGAGAGCAAGCCCAAAGCCCAACTTGTCGCCGAATTGGAGGCGGCGTTGCAAAAAGCGCTCGAACCGGATGGCAAGCTCGTCGCTAAGCGGGCGGCATTGAATGCCTTCAAAGATCGCGAGATGTTTCGGGTAGATATGCGCCATATCCTTGGTTATAGCGTTGCCTTTGGTCAATTTTCGGCAGAGCTGACCGATGTGTGCGAAGTAGTGGTCGATGCCACTTATCACCTCTGCTTTGAGCACCTGGCTGCCGAGTTCGGCGAACCGCGTCTAGCGGATGGCAGGGCTTGCACCATGGCGGTGTGTGCCTTGGGCAAGTGTGGGGGACGCGAACTGGGCTACGCTTCGGATATCGAGCTCTTGTTCATCTATCGTGGCGCAGGCGAGACCGATGGGCCCCAGCGGGTCAGTGCGGCTGACTTTTACCATCGCCTGGTGGTTTGTTTCCTTGATTCCATCGAGGCCAAGCGGGAAGGGATCTTTGAAATCGATCTACGCCTACGCCCCTATGGGCAGGCGGGCAGCCTGGCTGTGCCGTTAGAGGCTTTGCGCCGCTATTTTGGGCCGGATGGGCCGGCGTGGGCTTACGAACGGCAGGCGCTGGTCAAATTGCGGCCCATCGCCGGCGATTTGCATCTCGGCGCCGAGGTGCAAGCTATCCGCGATGAGATCGTGTACGGCCCTGAAGCCGTCGATGTGGCGGCGATGCGGGCCATGCGCGAGCGGCAGCTTCGACACTTGGTGGCCGGAGGGACGATAAACGCCAAATTCAGCGCCGGTGGTCTGGTAGATGTGGAATATCTGGTGCAGGGGCTGCAAATGCTTTATGGGAAACGCTACCCTGCGTTGCGCTGCACCAACACGCGCGAGGCGATCGAGCGGCTGGGCGAGGTCGGCGTGCTGACCCTGGAGGAAACGGCGCGGCTGCGCCAAGCGCACATCTTTATGCGGCAATTGATCGATGCGTTGCGCATGGTGCGCGGCAATGCTCGAGATCTGGCCGTCCCCCTCGATGGCCCTGGAGGGAGCGAGGAGTTTGCCTTCTTGGCGCGGCGCTTGGGCTATGGCCAAAACATGGGCAAACTGCGCGAGGATATTGAACACTATATGGCCGATGTACGCGATCTGGGACAGTTGCTGAAGAAGCATGTGCTGAGTACAATGCGGGGAAGCGATCGAGAGCATTAAAGCTAAAAGGAGTTCTTTATGCCAACATACACCCAAGAATCGATCTTGCGGCTCGTTCGTGAGCGAGGCGTACGTTTTGTGAATCTGCAATTCACCGATATCGTTGGTAGTGTCAAGAGCGTAACGGTGCCGACGAGTCAACTGGAACATGTTTTAGAGCACGGTGTGTGGTTCGATGGTTCTTCTATCGAGGGCTTTGCACGCATCAGCGAGAGCGATATGTTTTTATTTCCTGATTTGAACACCTTTGCCATCATTCCTTGGAATGTAGATGAGCACTGCACGGCCCGTTTGATCTGTAATGTATTCACGCCCGACGGCGAACGATTCGCTGGCGCGCCGCGCACGGCGCTCACCATAGCCCTCGAAGAGCTCGCCGCTATGGGCTACGAATATCTCGTGGGCCCCGAATTGGAATTCTTTCTCTTTGAGACGGACGCCTCGGGCGCGCCTATCCCAGGAGCTACGCATGACGAGGCCGGCTACTTTGACGCCACGGCAGATCGGGCGACGCTGGTGCGTCAGGATATGATCACTGCATTAGAGGCCTTTGGTATCGAGGTCGAAGCGGGTCACCATGAAGTGGCGCGAGGGCAACACGAGATCGATTTTCGCTACAGCAACGCCTTGTTGGCCGCGGACAATGCGGTAACGTTCAAATATGTGCTTAAAGCGGTGGCCCGCGAGCACGGCTTGTATGCCACGTTTATGCCCAAGCCGATCCGTGGCATCGCCGGTTCGGGGATGCATGTGCACCAGAGCATCGCCGATCTCAAGACGGGCAAGAACCTTTTTGCCGATGGCAGCGATACTCACGGGTTGAGCAAGATGGCCAAGCATTTCATCGCCGGCCAGCTCAAACATGCCAGGGCGATGTCGGCGGTTTTGGCGCCGTTGGTCAACTCTTATAAACGGTTGGTGCCCGGCTATGAAGCGCCTGTGTACATCAGTTGGGCACGCATCAATCGCTCCGCGCTGATTCGGGTGCCGCGCCCGGCCACACCGGAGGCGACCCGCCTGGAATTGCGTTGCCCAGATCCGAGCTGCAACCCTTACCTTGCCTTTGCCGTGATGCTCAAATGCGGCATGGACGGCGTGAAAAACGAGTTGCCGGTGCCGGAGGCTACAGAGGAGGATCTATTCGAGTCAAACCTGGCCCGCCATGGTCTGGAAACCCTGCCTGGCTCGCTGCGCGAGGCTTTGGCAGAGCTAGAGCGCGATACGGTGGTCCAAGAAGCTCTGGGGCCGCATATCTATGAGCGGTTTATGGATGCCAAAATGTTGGAATGGGATGATTACCGGATGCAGGTGACGCCTTGGGAGCTTGAGCGATATTTGTACACGTTCTGAGCGTTGAATGAGAGGCTTATGTCAAGGCAAGAAAGGGGCGAAAAGTCAGGCGCGCGAATGCTGGTTAGAGATTTGCTCTTGGGCTGTGATTCTGCTATACTGAGGGCGCTTGCTTGAGGGATCGTCCAATGGTAGGACAGCTGACTCTGGATCAGCCGATCGGGGTTCGAATCCCTGTCCCTCAGCCAAAAGGGCAAAAGACGGCAAACAGACGACAATCTGGTTGCCGTCTTTTCATTTCCGCTAAACAGACTTTTCCCTCCGACGACAACTGACTCCATTCTGCCGCGATTTTGCCTCTTTTTTGCCGCTAAAAAGCAAGGGGGTCTGCTAAAATGGCATCGCGAACAGAAGCTATCCTGCGGAGGGAAAAAATGGAGATCACCTTGCCAGCCTTGATCGAACAATTCTGTGCCACCAAACAGATCGAGGGCAAGGCCGTCAAGACGGTCTCGTGGTATCGAGATTGTCTCCTTCGCTTCGTAAAACACCTCGACGATGACCGATTGCCCTCCTTCACCTTGGAGAACGCCCGATCCTTCATCGCTTCCCTTCAGGAGCAGGAGAACAAGTGGGTTGGTCACCCCCGCAACCATGAGCAGGAGGGGAAACTCTCCGCCTTCACCATCCATGGGTACGTGCGCGCCCTGAAGGTCTTCTCTTCGTGGCTTTTTGAGGAAGGATACACCCCTCAAAACCTTCTTTTAAAACTCAAGAAGCCCAAGCTCCCAGAGCCGATGATTGAGGTTCTGACGGACGAGGAGTTGGAAAAAATTATGTCAGTTGTCAACCCCAACTGTTTTCTTGGAGCCAGGCTTCACATCATCGTGCTGCTGCTCTTGGATACGGGCCTTAGGGCTTCCGAGCTTTGTGGTCTGAAAATGGCCGATGTGGACTTGAATCGGGGGGTCCTCAAGGTTTGGGGCAAAGGCAATAAGGAAAGGATCGTCCCGTTCGGGGCCACCACCAAAAAGGCGCTTCTGCGGTACATCGCCACCTGGAGGCCAGAGCCTCTCCCCGGCGTAGATACGCTCATCCTCTCGACGGACGGCTCGGCGCTGACTTACTGGGGGTTGATGCATATCATAAGAAGGCTTTCCGTGCGCGCTGACATTCCCCGCCTTCATGCCCACCTCTTCCGCCATACCTTCGCCGTCCGTTATTTGATGAACGGCGGGGACATCATGACGTTGCGACTGATCCTTGGCCATACCAGTTTGGAGGTGACGCAAAAGTACTTGCACCTGGCCGAGGAACACATCAAGATCCAGCATAACCAATTCTCGCCCGTTGACCGCTTGGGGATCAGAACAAAGAGGAAAAAGGTGGCGTCTTAGTCCTGGCTTTGATTGAAGATCTCTTTGGCTTGCTCGTAAAGGGTTGCGTCTTGAAGTACCGCTCTTTGCTTGGTCTCGGCGATCTCTTTGGCCCTTTGGAGCGCCTTGGCCTGCAACGCGATGATCCTGCGCTTATCTGGCCGAGCGACCCACTCCTGCCTCAGCTCGGCCAGTTTGTTTTCGATGTGTTCGAGAATCGGTCTGTCGCCCATACAGTCCCTTTCCGCCGAGCCTCACTCCCTTGCCGGCGGGCTCGGGCGGTCCTTTTTAAACCCGCTATGATCGAATTCCAACTGCTCCCAACCTTCGGGAGGCAGCTTCGTGATCGCCAGGTCGCCGTTCTCCTTGCGTTCGATCTGGTAGTCTCCCAAACGCGCTTGATCTTGACCGGAGCGCAGCAGAAAGGCCTCTAAAATGCCTCGCGCTTTCTGTAACCGCTCCTCCACCTTGGGAATAAGTCGACGGTTGCGCTCGTAGCTGCGGACGGCGCGAAGGGCTTGCTCGTGCTCCTTCATACCCTATTGGGGATATTGTAGCACCTTTGCCAAGCGCCGCCGTTTATATCTTTCTGTATAAAACTATATCACCCCCTGAAACCCCCGGCTCCCCTTCTCCCTTCTTCTCTCTGTATCTCTCCCCCGTTCCCAAAGGCTTTGCCTAGCGACGGGGCTTGGTTTTTCAAGCCCCGCGATGTCGCTGAGGTGTCTTCGGCCCTCATCGGGCTTAGTCTTAGAGGACTTCTAAGACAACGGTTTCTCTTACCCAAACCTATACCTCTTCCTCCGAGCCGTGGGGTCGGGTTAGTCCCGATTTTCTTCGCAAACCCGCGCCGCAGCGGTTTTCCGCGGCCGGGGGATCGGGCAGCCACCCGACGGGCCGGGCAATCCTCGGTTCCCTTTCAGCCTACTAGATGTCTTACCGTAACATATGCTACCACATTAAAAAGCGAAATTCCATAGAACGATGCGCTGGCCAGCGTCATGAGCCAGGGCCGCCCCAGGCGCTTGAGGCCCAGGTAGACCAGGAAGGATACCAAAAGATTCAGGGCGACGTAGCCGCCGAACCCCCAAGTCTCCATGCTCCAGCGGCCCACGGGGGAAGCCTCCACGCGGTAGCCGCCCACCCGCACGTTGAGCCAGGTGGAGAGGATGTCTGCCGCGCGACCGGCGAAATAGTGCAAGGCCGTCTTGTTCATAAAAAAGCCATCTTTCTGGGCAGCGGGATAAGGGAGGCCTTTTCGGGCTTACTGCCCAGAGAGATGGCTTTTTCCTCCCTCATCTCATCGCCCGGTATCTGGCCTATTTTTGCATTTTATTTTTCTTTTGTCAAGTCTTTTTAAGAGACTGGGCCTCACCCTGGCCGCTGAACTTGGAGGCCACGTTGCCGATGACGTACGCGGCCCCGATGACCTCCACAAACTGCATCCATTGCTCGGCGGTGGCCAGCCTCGCCAGAACCAGGATGAAGCTGAGGATCACGGCCAGGAGGGCGAAGAGGAACTTCCTGCCCCCCAATTTACTGAGCATCTTCACCCCCTCCTTCCCTTTTGGCTACAAAGTAACGGCCAATCTCCAAAAGGACGGTGAAGCCGCTTTGTCCCTTGAGGGACTCGTTCTCCTTTTTGAGGCTTTCCTTCTCGGCGGCGAGGGTTGCAAGATCGCTCCTGAGGCTTTCTAATGCCCTTTTCACGGCTCGAAAGCCCTCAGCGGTACATCCATCTATCCCCAAGATATCCTTCGCCCAACCTTGCACCTCCTTGAGCTCCGTCTTGGCGCTGTCCCTCTCCCTCTCTACCTCCCGAAGGCGCGCCATAAGCTCCGCGTTATCCTTCTCCTGTTGCACAAGAGCGGCCTGAAGCGCCGCGCCGTTCTGAATTTCCTGAGCCAAGTTTGTGCGCGCCCCCTCCAGCTCCCGGTTGAGCTGCTCGAGCGTATCGATGGGATTCCTCTCATAAGTGGCCAG
>JACIWY010000197.1 GCA_014360745.1 Chloroflexota bacterium | reverse complement strand
AGCTCGCCCCAGAGCGCTGAGTGTCGATCACGATCGCTGACCAGGGAGTGGGCGTTGGGTCGCCATCGCCGCGACCATAGATCAACGTATTAACCACGCAGCTGGGGCCGGCCCACAGTTTGACCCCATCGCAACTGTTGTTGGCCACCACGCAGCGCTCGATGGTGGTCTGGGCGGCCTTGGAATCGAGACCATCGCCATAATTGTGCGTGACAATGGTGTCGAGGATGGTGATCGGCCCATCGGAAGGCTCGATGCCCAAACCATCGGGGCGGTCGTAGGGGCGGTTCGAACCATCGCCGCCGCGATAATAATGGCCGGAGTGGTTTAACCGGCAGCGTTCGATGACGACATCGCGCCAACCGCCATGCTGCCCCTCCGGCCCGCCCAAGGCGCCAAACCCACAGTACTCAAAGCGACAATCGACGAGGTGCAGGTCTTGCACGTCGGCCAGATTGAGGCCGAATTCGTCGATGTGATGCACATAAAGGTTGCGCAGCTCGATGTGGGCCGAGGGGGCGTCGATGCCGGTGATGGCATCGCGAAAGGTGACCGCTCCGCCAACCGCCTGGGCGTCGTGGGTAATTTCCAGGTTCTCAAGGCGCAGGTAGCGAACACCGGAGATATCGATAGCGGCCAAGAGATTGTCGCGGCCGGCCAGGATGGGGCGCGCGCCCTCCTCGCCGCGAATGGTGATCCAGGCATCGGTGGTGCCGCTCGGGGGCATGAGGATGTCCTCGTCATAACGCCGTAGGACATACCGCCCCGCACGGATGATCAGCGTGTCGCCAGGGCGAAGCTGGCGAGAACCATGCCCCGGCGTGGCCCAGGGATTCTCCCAAGAGCCAGAGCCGCTGTCGTCGCCGTTTGGAGCCACATAAAAGGTGCGCGGCTGCGCCTGGCTGGGCAGCGGCCATAGACATAAACACAACCAGAAGACGGCCAGCCGTCGCCAGCGAACGGCCATTGTGCCTCCAAGCTCATATCTCGATGCCGAGAACCTCGCGCACGGCAAAGCCGATGCCAAAGCTGAGCGCGGCTACACCGAAGCTAATGGCAGCCATCTCTAAAAAGCGATGGCGAAAATCCAGATCGCGGGCCACAGAAATATAAAAGGTAAAAACCAAAATTATAATCAGAGCATTGATCAGAGTAAGCGCTATAGCAGCTAGAAAATGATCAAAAATGAAAAAGGGAGCAATGAGCAATATAACGGTGAACACATAGGCAACACCGGTATAAAGAGAAGCTTTGAGCGGGTCTTGCCTACCCCCTTCCGACTTGGTGGAAAGATACTCGGAGGCAGCCATAGAGAGAGAGGCAGCGATGCCGGTTATGAGCCCGGCCATGCCGATGACGCGGGCGTTCTGCAAGGCGAGGGTAAGGCCGGCCAGTGCGCCGGTCAGCTCCACCAGAGCATCGTTGAGCCCCAACACCATCGAACCGATGTAGCGCAAGCGCTCCTCATCGAGCATGCCGATCAGCTCGTGTTCGTGGCGATCTTCGTCGTGGACGATGCGTTCCGCCGAGGGAAGCCGCCCGGCGACCTCGGCGTACACGTCCTGAGCTCGCTCCTCGCTGCGTTCCATGAGCTTGATGCTAAAGGTCAGCCCCAAGACTCGGGCGATGAACACATAACGCGCGACCTTCCAGCGATCGGGCTCCGCTTCGCCGTGGGTGTATTGTTGCCAAAAACGGTAATGATCCAGCTCGTCGTCGGCGATCTGGCGGAGCACCTGGCTGTTGTGCTCATCGCGCATGATCTGGGCCAAGCGTTTGTAGATATGATGCTCGGTGATCTCGTTACGTTGAGCCGTGAGCAACACCTCGCGCACACCGGCATCCACCATCTATCCCCCCACTCCCTCTTGTTGTCGGATATAGGCCTGGCCCGCATCCAGGGCGGCGCGCAACAAGTCGCGTTCGGTGGCATAGGTCATCCTATCCAAAGCCTTTTGGGGGCTGAGCCAGGCAGTCTCGATGACCTCGTCATCCGCCGAGATGGCCGCGCCGCCCAGGCAGCGCATATGCCAGAAACGAACGACCTTTTGCGCGCCGTCAACGGGATAGGTGACGGCGCCGACAAAGGGGCCTAGCTCGACCCGGCAACCGGTTTCCTCTTGCACCTCTCGCAGGGCAGCCTGTTCCCAGGTCTCACCGGGGCGCAATTTGCCTTTAGGCAGGGCCCAATCGCCGCCGTAACGACGACGGTGGACGAGCAGTATCTCCGCTTGGCCGGCGCTCAGGCGCCAGACGATCCCGCCGGCGGCCGCAATGATGTCGCGTTCGCCACCGCCTGCTTCCCTCTCGCCTTGAGCCATCGATAATCTACCATCTGATCTCAACGACAGTGTAGTTCCAGCGTGTGCTGCTCGGCTTGATGCAGATTTAGGGGCTGGGCGCCGAGCGGCACGCCATCCAAGACCACGGTCATGCCGGGGCGTGTCTCAAAAAGAACCACCGCCAAGTCGCCGCTCAGCGCTACGATCGAGCCACCCCGATTCTCGATGTTGAAGGTCATAGGAAAGACGCCTATACTAAAGGCCACCTCGCCATCTTGGGGCACGTAATCGGGCGGATCGACGCCCAGGAGTTGGATGAGCATATTCACCTCTTCCGGCATCCTCCCCTGAATGGCGATGGCCTCGCAACCCGAATTGCGCACGACGACCTCGACGCGATTGAGCCGACGATAGACGACGAGCCCCCCGACGACCACGGCGACGACGAGGACGATCCCGGCTATCCAGGGGCCCAGGGCCGCCGCCGCGGGCACGGGGAGCATTTGGATAGCCCGGCCTAGCTCGGTGTCGAGCACCTGACAGGCACGAGAGATGGCCAGACGGCCGGTATCGGTCAGGCGCATCGCCTGACGAAGCCGTGTTGCCTGTTCGGGGGAAAGCAGTTGGCCGTAATCACGCAACCATTCAACCAAAGGCTCCAAGGCCTGATACCACTCATCCGCCGAGCGGAAGGAAGTGCAGGTCGATCGAAGCTTGGCCCGCAATCGAAGGAGGGCGCCCCGTGCCCGACGCTTTTTCTTTTTTTCTTTGCGCTCGACCGGCTCGTTCATCGTATGGCTCCTTTTAGGACACGCAGAGCGAGATTCTGATGGCATCCGGGCGAACAGGTTACCCGGATGTGTATGGCCCCATCTCAAAAGATATGCCGGTGTGTCCTGACGTGGTACGCACCGAGACGGCCGAGCATTCCTGGCTTGGAGATTAGCCTCTATCCACCGACACGACTGACGCGGATGGCATTGACCGCCGGCCAGAAATCCTCCGAGGAGCGCTTGATAAAGCCGATGTCCAGCACATCGTCTTGGACATCGATATCGCGCACGATGACCCCCGCCTTCATACGTAGCCCTGCAGCCAGCATGTCGTAATCTTCGAGCACGGTCTGGCCTTCCAGCGTCACCGAAAAGACACGCTGCCCTACGCTAACGAACCTGAAAATCTCGGCAAAGTGCAAAAAGACGCGATATCTGCCCGGCGGCACGGTGAAGGTATAGGTCTCCATGGCATAGCGGTATGTTTGATAAAGGGGATCATCGTCCGTCCCCTCGATGCCGCTTTTGACCGAATAGACACAGTGGCCACACCCTTCGGCGTCCCAAAAGCCCCAGCCACCCGGTGCATAGGGTTGGTCGGGCTGGTAATAATAACCATCGCTGGCCGTATACCCCTTGTCCGAACCGCAATTGACGGCGATATCAAAGGCCGAGAAAGTGGGCGTCGGCGAGGGGATGAGGGTAGCCGTGGGCGTCGCCGTGGCCGTAGAAGTGGGCGTGGGCTGACGGTACAACAACGGGTAGTAAGAAAAGGCTCGCGTGTTGGTCGGCGAGGGCGTCCACGTCGGCGAAGGGGTAAAGGTCAAGGTGGGCGTCGGCGTAGGTTCCCCGCTGCAGATCATGTTCAGCGTATAAGCGCCACGCGACCCCTGATAACCGTCAACGACAATGTAGTAGGTGCCGGGCGCCAGGTTACGATAGGTCAGCCCACGGTCGCCGTACGCTAACAAGGCCGCCGGATGAGGCTCGTAGAGCAGGAAAATGTCGAAATCGCCCGACCAATAATCGAGACGTAGCTCCAGGTCGCCGACGACCGTCTTGCGCAGGATGTACACATCCTCACCGCCCGTATAGGGCCAAGGCGGGTTGCCATTGCCATAATAGTCGGCATTGCTGGGCTTGCCCGTGGTGTTGCCACTGAACACGCAGCCCTGCCCGGGCAGACAACAGGCGTTTACGGCTTTGCTGATGTCAATCCAATCGGTGGTGGGGCGCGTGGCCGTGGGCGTGGCCGAGGGCAGCTCGGTGGGCGTGGGCGTCATATATCGAGAGGCGGTGGGCGTCAAGGTGGTAGTCGGAGTAAGAGAAGGGGTCGGTGTGGGCTCTTCCTCGCTATACTCGACGATCAACTTGGGCCGCAACGTCGGCGCAGACGCCTCCGCCGCCCAAAAATCATAGCGCACGCGGCTGCCCGTCGCGATCAAAATGAGGCCATGGTTTTCCTCCGGATGCTCGACCCATTCCCGCGCCAGCTCGGTAATATCCCATTCGTACCAGGCATAAACGCCGCTCTCCTGGGTGAAATGGAGGCTGTCGATCGGGATGGCGTCGCGGTCCACACCAAGTTGATCGCACCCTGCGGCTCCCCAGGCCATTCCTTCACTGGCCTCGTTCCAGGTCACCGATCCCTCCGCCCACGGCACCAGAACTCGATAGACGGCGATATCAAAGGCCCAGGTGCCCGCGCTTTGGGAACGATAAAAGGCATAGAGCCCCAACCGTGCGCTGTTTATCTCTTTGCCCGCCAGAACGCTGAGATCCCACCGCATGAGCGTGCGAATGGCCCCGGTCGGTGCTTGGATCTGCAGCGCGCCGTCGTGGCCTCCGTTCTGTGTCGGATACCACTCCATGATGCGCGCATCCTGGAGGATACCCGGGTACGCGGTGCCCGGTTGCAACACGATCTGGCCCAAAGCCAACATCTCGGCCGGCTCGACAGGCGCTGTCGGGTCGATGCCCCCCGCGCCTCGCAAGCCATCGCGGCGGCCTACGAGGGGATCGGGCCTCGCGCTCACTCCCGGCGCCAGGAGAATGACAAGCGCACAAGCCAAGACCATCAAGCCCACAAAGCGCTTGAGCGCGCCGTTCACGATACTCACCCCCTCGAAAATAGCATCTGTGAGGTAGCAGGCACTGACGCCGAGACGGCGCCGAACCCATCTACGGGCCTGCCCGCTACCTAGGACAGCCACCCAACCAATGGGCTAATACGGCCGGATGATCAACGGTAAGGTAAGCTGTTGATACGAGGTCAGGTTCAGCAACATAGCTTCGCCATCATCACTGCGTGGAATGGAATTTCCGGCGCCCGGGTTGATACGAGGTCAGGTTCAGCAACATAGCTTCGCCGCTATACCAGACGCCGCGCTGCACCATGTGGCGCGTCTCGCCGCCTGGCATCTCCAAACGGAAGGTTACTACATCGCCGTCACGCCCCCCCTCCTTCTCGGGAGTATCGGGGTCATCGGCGCGCACATTGAGCACATACACCGTCCCTTGGCCGGGATCCTGTTGCACCGTCGCTTGATCGAACCCGACGCCATCTATATAAGCATGCACCACCGAGCCGAGCGGGATATTTCCCTCGCCGACCTTGACGCTGCCGTAAAACACAGCCGGCAGCCCAGGCGGCGCGGCATAGGCGGACAAATCGCCCATGAGCGACAGGGCTATCAACAGTATCCCCATTAACCAACGATATCTTTTCATGACGCTATTCTTTCCATCCTTATCCATCTCACGACCTATTATGGTACAAGAGCGGCAGCCGAAGCTGCATCACCCCTTCATACACGCCAAAATCGATCGTCAACGCCTGGCCCGCGCCCAGCGATACGGAGCGTGGGTTCTGCGTCGAGGCCATATATCGGCCGTGCAACACGACCCGCAGATCATAGCTCCCAACGGGTACGCTGTTCATGGCAAAATGCCCATCGCCGGTGGTGAATTGCTCGCGCATTATGACCCCGCCTTGCACAAGCTGCACCCGGAAGCCCAACAGGCCCAACTCCCCCCCTTCGCGGATGCCGTTGCGGTTGCCGTCTTGAAAGACGGTGCCGGCGATGGTGCCGGTGTTTATCGTGGCTGTCGGCGAGGGGCCTAAGGTGGCCGTCGGCGTAGCTGTGGGCGGGGAGACGCCTCGCCGCCAGCGGACAAAGAGCACAGGATGTAGATCCCGGCCCGCCTCGCCCATATACGCCGAATCCCAAAAACCCACATCGCGGAACATGGCGCTTTCCGACTGCAAGATGAGCCCCGCTTGGTTCGCGGGATCGTTCACCCAAGCTTGGACGATGGAGGTCACGTCCCAATTGTACAACACGCGCTCCCAAGGCCGAGTGCCCGCCGAGATCTCTTGCACGCGCACCACGCTGGCCGGCGTGCCCTCCCGATCGCTCGGGATGCTGTTACACCCCGCGGCGCCCCAAGGCTGATCGGTGCGCGCCGAGTTCCACGTCGCCTGGTTGGCGACCCAACGCCGATTCACGCGATAGGCGCCGACGTCTATAGCGCGATCTGTCTTGCCATCGTTATAAATCGAGGCCGTGAGCTGTAACGTCGCCGAGATGATCTGCGCACCTTGCGGGATCGAGCTGACATCGAAATTAAGCAGGCTCTTTTTATAGCCCTGGCCGGCGACGCGCAGCCCCTGATTCTCG
>JACIWY010000196.1 GCA_014360745.1 Chloroflexota bacterium | reverse complement strand
GCCGCCGAGGGAGCAGTCGGCTGGAGCGAGATGTTGGGCGGTGATATGCCCTTACTCAAAGCCCAGTTCTTTTATGTCCAAATGAAAGATGCGATTCGTCACTTTCAAGGATGATTGGAATTTGACGTCAAAACCCCTGCTAATAACTAACCCAATGACAGGAGTATCTCCTGCAATTCTATCTTGCACCCACCCTACATAGTTGCATATCTGGCCAAAAGTGCTTTGGCTGGCGCAGACGTTCTTAAGCTCTATCACTACGTATCTTTTCCGTTTACGTTCATAACAAAGCAGATCAATACGCCCGCCGTTACCCTTACAAACAAATTGTCGCCCTGTTGTTCCTGTGATGGAGTCAGAGTAGAGTTCCAAGTCATATCCAAATCTCTTCAGCAAACCGAGATTCTCTACCAATCTTTCTTCCAGTTGCTCCTCAAGTATAATTGTCTGATAAAGATTTTCTCGCTGAACATCTTTGATAAATGTCTGATAATCAGGATTCTTTGTCACCGCCAGTTGATTTAGCTTTGTCCAGTACTCAAACGGTATACGGTAAACGCGACGCCGAAATTGTGCTTTGTACGCTCCCCAATCTTGCAGGTAGGGTTCCCCGTGCAAGTCTTGGATGGTAACTGGCTGCCGAAACTTGTACAGCGGATGATAATCACATCCGTAGTCCCATCCCTTCTCCAAAGCATAGTCGTCATCGGCAATTGAATAGGCATCACTCTCTGCTTGCAGTAGATAGCCTATGTCACGTTTGGGGGTAGTACGCCATAGGAAGATTAGATCGCCCTTTCGTGTATCCTTGTGACAAGTCCACCAACCACCTGTGTCAACGTTGCAGGAAGGGTCAAGGCATTCTCTTTCGCTTCCGTCATCTTCGAGATAGTATTCTGGCCGTGTGACCCACAGCCAATACTGCCGTTCGTCGCTTTTTCCACCTTTCATAACTGCGATGACCTCCGTTCTGTTTTCGGAACATTACACAACAGTCGCCCAACGATCTGCGCATCAGCCGCAGCGCCGGAGCGGAGCGCAGCGAGCGGAGCGTGTCGGCTGGAAGCGCGTGTTAGCCGCCGTTTGATTTCTTGCGAACGCCAACCCCAATAGGATTAATGGGCAAAAAGAGATGATGTACTCGTTGTGCCAATGTTTGCGTCTTGTCAAGTGGTGTAAAAGTACGTGTGCCTGACCTATCAGCGGCGGCATAGCGTCTCGATCCAGGCTAGTGCACCGGTGCCAGCCGCAGTGGCAGTGGCTCGGTGAGCAGTGGCGGCTCCGGCTGGAGCAGCTTGCGCATCGATTCCTGACTGAAGTAGCGGCGCTCGATCTGCCACTCGTCGTTGATCTCCATCAGCAGGGCGCCCACCAGGCGTTAGGCCAAGCCCCAGAACCCGACCGGCACAACGACGAGCGCTGCCCATGACGGCGGCCCTTGGCCGAGCGGTGACGGCGACGAGCTATGCGTTAGGAGACCGAACGACCGTGTTCTGGCCGGGCTATACTTCGTAAAGTTCATTGGCTGAACCGGCTGGCTATGTACGCGATGAGGAAAATGCTCAGAATGATGCCGGCAACCACTTTGGCCAAGATGCTCTGTTTCTTATCCCACAGAATGACGACTGCCCAAACCGGCGTCAAGAAAAAGAATAGGAGTGCCATCCAACCAAAAGAGCGATACCACGGCTTTCTCTCTGGAATCGCCGTCATCGGCGCTAGGGCGGTGCCCACAACGTGTGTCGCGGCGTCAGGCAAGGCCGCCTGGAGCATCGCTATATGAGACCTAATCACCGCCTCTTGGTGTCGCAATTCGCGCAATCGCTGCCTGGTCTTGCCGGTGGCCTTTTCGCGCTCCAAGCTACGGATTTCCGCTTGGACATTCCAAAGCTGTAATTGAGCAGCGGTGATGTCCTGCTTGATCTGAAGCTGCTTGAGTTCGAGTTGGGTTACTTGTGTCCCTTCGTGGGTAGCGCCTTGGGTCCGCGCGCTTGGGGCCTGGATAGGCTGACCAAGCTTCTCGGCCGTTTTCAGTGCAGCGGGTCCTTCCCCGCGTTGAACGCTCAGAATGCTCCCGCAAAAGGCGCACTTTAGCTGGTTCAGATCCTCTGCAACTGAGATAGGGGCTCCACAACTGGGACATGACATTTTCTGGATATTCATTGAAGCTCCCTCGCTGCAATGGATTCAGCAATGTGAAAAAACGGTTGTGCGCGATGACCCCTATGAGTTATTATAAATCCGCCTCTCGCCCCTTCCCAAGGGCATTATGCGGATTCCGTATAAACCCCACAGAATTGACTTTTGCGATGTTGACTATACAACAACCTAGAACAAGCGGCCCGTGCCGCATATTCGCGCAAGGTTGTTCCCATGTCAAGGCCCGAACCCTCCGATGGCGCTCCCCGTCCACCGCGGCTGCTCGATTGCGCGCGTCACGCGCTGCGCTAGGCTACGCAAGGGTGCGAAATCCTCACCCCAGGGCTCCCTCGATAAAGGCCCGCAACAGGGCCGCGACCCCCGTCTCCAGGACGGCGGCCAACGTACCGAGGAGCAGATAGGGCACGATCTCGATCCAGCGCTCCGCCCGGCCGCGTTGATGGATCAGCAAGGCGGCCAATAGGGCGTTCGCCAAGCTGAGCACGACGCCGACCGAGCCCACATTCACCGCCAAAGCCAGCCATCTCGGCGCGGAGCGCCAGGCAAGGGAGAGCCCCACAAACCCCGCTCCGCCGGCGAATAGGGCCACGCTGTGCCAGCCCTCGGCCAATACCCGCTCTTCGCGCACATGGCGCCATAGGGCATAGTGGTAAGCCGGATAGAGCACCGTGCCCACCGCCAGCCCCACGCCCGTGCCGGTGATGAGTCGCAGGGCGTTGGAGGGCATGTACAAATGGGGCAATCCCCAATCGTGCAAAAAGGAATTGGCCCCGTCCGCCGCCCAGAAAAAAGCCCCCAGGGCGAGCGGCCAGGCGTGTCGCCAGGGGGGCAGGTCGCTGCGGCGACCCTCTCCTAGGAGCCATAAAAGCCCCATGGCCAGCGTCGCCCCGACAAAAGCGCCGCTACAACGCGCGCATAACGGCAGGGGTTTGCCCCCGTAATAGAGACAATGGCTGGCCAGTTGGTGGCACACGCCGCTGAGCAAAAACTCGACGAACGGCAAGCTTTTTCCTTTCCCGTGGGCTGGGCAGAATAAACATTATACGATAGCGCGATGACAGTGTTGCGCAAATCTTTGGCTCTCAGTTGCCCCTCCTTCATAATGGGGGTACAATTTTCTTATAACTCAGAGGGGGAGAGCCGCGTAGCGATGAGCATTCAAGAGATCGAGCGTTTTGCCCAAACCGTCATTGACAATGTAGAGCGCGTCATCGTTGGCAAGCGCGAGGCCATCGAGTTGGTGATGGTGGCCCTCTTTTGCGAAGGCCACATTCTTATCGAGGATGTCCCCGGTGTGGGCAAGACGATGTTGGCCCGTGCGGTGGCCATTTCACTCGGTTGCAGCTTTAAGCGGCTGCAATGCACGCCCGATTTGTTGCCCAACGATGTCACCGGCGTCTCGGTCTATAACCAAAAGACGGGCGAGTTTGAATTCCGCCCGGGGCCGGCGTTCGTCAACATCCTTTTGGCCGATGAGATCAACCGCGCTACTCCGCGCACCCAGTCGGCCTTGCTGGAATCCATGGGCGAATACCAGATCTCGGTAGACGGCGTCACCCACCCGTTGCCCCGGCCTTTTTTGGTGTTGGCCACCCAAAACCCCATCGAATACGAAGGCACGTTCCCGTTGCCCGAGGCGCAGCTCGACCGCTTTTTGATGCGCATCGATGTCGGTTATCCCTCTTTTGAGGAGGAGCAACAAATCCTCATCAATTTGCGGCGCAGGCATCCTATCGAGTCGCTGGAACAAGTGGTCGAGGGGGAGCGATTGCTCGATTTGCAGCCCTTTATTTGGGAGGTAACGGTGGACGACACCTTGCGCCAGTATATTGTGCGCCTGGTGCAGGCTACCCGCAACCATTATGACCTGGCTCTCGGCGCCAGCCCCCGCGGTAGCTTGGGGCTTTACAAAGCGGCGCAGGCCCTGGCCGCTATTCGCGGGCGCGATTACGTCTTGCCCGATGACATCAAGCATCTGGCGCCCTTTGTGCTGGGCCATCGTCTTATCATCAAACCCGAGAGCGCACTGCGTGGGCGCAGCGCGCAACGCATCCTCGCCGACCTGTTGGCCGAGACGCGCCTCGACATCGGCGAGCTAGAGGCCGAATAGTCGCCGAAGAGGGCGATGGAAACGTATGCGATATTTGTTGTCTTTTATCGTCTTGCTCTTTTTGATTGCCGCCTTATTTAGAGTTGATTCCTTTTTTTATCTTCTCTATCTCTTATTCGGCGTCTTTTTCCTCTCGCGTGTCTGGATCGGGCGGGTATTCCAGGGTTTGCGCTTCCGGCGCTCTTATACTTCCCGTGCTTTTCTGGGTGAGCGCCTGGATGTGACTTTGTACATCAAGAACGATACCTTTTTACCCCTTCCTTGGCTGCGCGCACACGAGAGTGTGCCCATTCAGCTTCGTTCGCCCAATTTTGTCCGGTTGGTCACCTCGTTGCTGCCCTATGAGGAAAAGACGTTGCGTTATGAGCTGGATTGTCGTCGCCGGGGGTATTACCCACTGGGGCCCTTGTTGGTGAGCGCCGGCGACCTTTTTGGCGTGCGTCAGCAGGAGCAACGTTTTTACAGCCAGGATGCCATCACCGTATATCCGCGCATCGTGCCGCTGACCAAGCTGGATCTGCCGGCCCAGACGCCTTTCGGCGATATTCCTTCCAGTCAGCGTCTCTTTGAAGATCCTACCCGCATGATCGGCGTGCGCGACTATCAAGCGGGAGATAGCATGCGCTATATCCATTGGAAGGCCACCGCTGCGATGGGCAGGCTGCAGGTCAAGCGTTTTGAGCCGGCCATCTCCATCGAGGCGCAGATCTTTCTCAACCTCGATCGCCGCGACTATACCCAGAATCGCGCCGCCATAGCCAGCGAGCTGGCCATCGTCGTCGCTGCCTCGGTGGCAAATTATTTGGCCCAAAAACGGCAGACGGTCGGCCTGAGCTGTAACGGGCTCGATCCACTCCGCCCCGATGCTGGGCCCCTGATCTTGCCCCCGCGTAAGGGGCGGGATCAACTGATGAGCATCCTCGATATATTGGCCCGCGTGCAGCTGCAAGATCGCGACCAGCCGCGCTTCTCCGAGACATTGCGCCGGGCCAGCCTGCAACTCACTTGGGGCGGTGTGGCCGTCGTCATCACGCCGCACGCCGACGAAGAACTGTTCGACAGTATGGTGCTGATGAAAAGGGCCGGGTTTCACGTGGTATTGGTGTTGATGGACCCTCGCTCTCCTTTTGTCACTACCAAACAGCACGCCCAACAAATCGGGGTGCGCGCTTATCAGATTTGGACGGAGGCGGATCTCGATGTCTGGCGATAGTTCTCCGCACGATCGTGCGCAGAGGCAACCAACGGCCTCGGGCGCCTTGCCCACCGAGGAACGCGCTGGTGTTGTGAGCGCCGGCATCGCCGCCGCTAACACAGCGTTAGAGAGGGTGATCCGCCCGCTGGCCATCGCCAGTATGTTGACCTGCATTGCCATCTCATTGGGTCAATTTCTCACCGTCATCGTCCCCGATTGGCCTTCGGGGGTGTTGGCTGCCCTCGTTTTTATCGTCTCGCTGGAAGCTATCTATTCCCAACGGTTGCTCACCGGGCGCGAGTTTGTTTCACGAGATCGATTACGCTTCCGTTTTGTCGAATGGGTCATCATTCTCTTGCTGGTACGCTTTGGGGTGTATGCGCAATATGGTTATGAGCGCTTGCTCCAAGACTTGGCCACCTGGTCGATCCAGGTCGGCGCCCTATTCGATGTGGGTTTTATCATCAACAGCCTGCTTATCCTGGCCTTCTGGGCGTTGGCCGGTATGCTCTCGCAGACGATCGTGGAACTAGAGGCCTCGCCCATCGAGCGTATGCCCTCTGTCACCGACCCAACCCATTACCTGCGCGCCACCATGCCTCGACATGGGCGGGTCGATCGCGCTGTCCGCTTGGCGCGCATCACCAATGTTTTCTGGATCGGCGGTATTTTCATCCTCATTATGGCCGGGTTGGCGCGCGTCGAGGTTCGAGAGCTCATCGTCTTTCAACACTCTCGTAGCTCCGGCATCGTGCTCAACGTCTTGGCCTATTTCGTCATCGGGCTTTTGCTCATCAGCCAGGCCCATTACACCATTTTGAAGGCAAACTGGGATTTGCAGGATATTCCCGTCGTCGGGCGCGTGGGGCAGCGCTGGGTCCTGTTGGTGTTGGGATTTCTCTTGCTCATCGGCCTGGTCTCGGCCTTGTTGCCGGTTAGCTATTCGGTCGGCATTCTAGAGACGGCCGGCACGGTCGTGCGCTGGATCATTTATATCGTTGTCCAGATCGTCTTTCTCATTCTCTTTATCATTTCATACGTGCTGGGGCTCATCTTGAGCCTCTTTGCCGGGCGGGCGGCCCCGGCGCCACAGCCTATGCAACGGCCTACGCCGCCGCCTCCACCCCCGCAGGCCGTCGCCGCCGACCCCAATCCCTGGTGGGCGGTCATCCGTTCGCTCATCTTTTGGACGGTACTTTTGGGAGTGATAGGCTACTCTTTTATCCATTATGCCCGCGATCGATGGGGTCTCTTTCAGGGCCTTTCCTTCCA
>JACIWY010000195.1 GCA_014360745.1 Chloroflexota bacterium | reverse complement strand
AGCCCGAAATGTGCCAGATCATTCGGAAATTGCCCGGCATCTTGTGTTTGCGCCCCGCTCCCCCTTTGCGGGGCGAGACCGACGTGCCCGGCGACAAATCGATCACCCATCGCGCGCTGTTGTTGGGCGCGCTGGGAGATGGTGTCTCGCGCATCTATGGTTACCTCGATAGCGGCGATTGCCGGGCCACCATGGGCTGTCTGCGCGCTATGGGCGTCGAGATCTCTTGGCAAGAGGCTGTAGAGGGCGATCAGAATCCTATTCCTACCCTGGTGGTGCAGGGCGTCGGCCTGCGCGGTTTGCGAGAGCCGGAGGCGCCCCTGGATTGTGTGCGTTCCGGCACTACCATGCGCCTATTGACCGGGCTTTTGGCGGGCCAACCCTTCTACACGGTGCTTACTGGCGAGGCCCAGCTTCGCCGCCGCCCCATGGATCGGATCACCATCCCGCTGAGGCAGATGGGCGCCCGCATTTGGGGTCGCCAAGGGGGCCGGTTCCCACCGTTGAGCATCCAAGGGGGACAATTAGTGAGCATCGATTACGCGCTGCCCGTGGCCAGCGCTCAGGTCAAGTCTTGCCTGTTGCTCGCCGGGCTTTATGCCCAAGGAAGCACCCGCTTGGTGGAGCCCGGCCCCTCTCGCGATCACACGGAGCGCATGTTGTGCGCCCGCGGGGTCGCCATCGAGAGCCAAGGGCTGGAGCATAGAGTACAAGGCCCGGTGGAGAGGCTGGCCGCGTTGGATACCACCGTGCCCGGCGACCTCTCTTCGGCGGCTTACTTGTTGGTCGCGGCGTTGCTGGTGCCGGGCAGCGAGGTGTGCCTCCGCCATGTAGGCATCAACCCCACCCGCACCGGTTTGCTGGATGTCTTGGCCCAGATGGGCGCTCGAATCGAATTACAGAACCAACACGATGAAGGCGGCGAGCCGGTGGCCGATCTTGTCGTTCGCACCCAAGAGCTGGCTGCCACAGAGATAGGCGGCGAGCTCGTGCCAAGGATGATCGACGAGTTCCCCATTTTGGCCCTGGCGGCGACCCAGGCGCGAGGCACGACGCGAGTGCGCGACGCCGCCGAGCTGCGCGTCAAGGAAAGCGACCGCATCGCCACCATCGTCGAGGCATTGGGTGCCCTCGGCGCTCGGATCGACCCCCGCGACGATGGCTTTGACGTGCATGGCCCCACCCCCCTACGCGGAGCGAGGGTATCTAGCCACGGCGATCATCGCCTGGCCATGACCCTGGCCATAGCCGGCCTTATCGCCCAAGGGGAAACGTTGATTGAAGACGCCGACTGCATTGCCGATTCTTTTCCCGGTTTTGAGGAACGTTTGCACAAGATCGTGGGGGAAAAGTGAGCCCGTTACATCCCGTTCGTTCTCGGTCTCGTATTCGTGGAAGCACCCGCGTGGTCGGCCTTATCGGTTGGCCGGTGGAACACAGCGTGTCGCCAGCCATGCACAATGCCGCTTTTGAAGCGTTGGGGCTCGATTGGTGCTACGTGCCTTTGCCCGTCCGGCCCGGCCACATCGCCGAGGCGTTGGCCGGCATTGTCGCCTTGGGCTTTGGTGGCGTCAATGTCACGGTGCCCCATAAGCAGGCGCTTGTCCCCCTGGTCGATGAGTTGAGCGAGGCTGCCCGGGCCATCGGCGCGGTGAACACGGTGATAGTGATGGATGGCGGGCGCACGACGGGGCACAACACGGACGCCGGCGGTTTTATGCGCGCGTTGAAGGCCTTGCCCTTTGATCCGCACGGTTGTTCGGCGCTGGTGTTGGGCGCCGGCGGCGCCGCTCGCGCCGTCGTTTATGCTTTGGCAACCAACCAGGTCGAGGTGACCGTCCTCAATCGCACACCGGAGCGCGCCGAAGCGTTGGTAGAAGCGTTGCGGGGTTTTGCCTCTGCCCGCCTCTATGCCGGCCCGTTGATCGCCGATCGCCTGCGCAAAGTCGGCGCAAATGTCGACCTGGTGGTGAACACCACACCCTTAGGCATGTGGCCACACATCGAGGGCTCGCCCTGGCCGGAGGAGTTGCCTTTTCCTGCCCATGCGCTCCTGTTCGACCTTGTTTACAACCCGCGCGAAACGCGGTTGATGTGCCAAGCGCGAGCCGTAGGGGCTCGCGCTTGCAACGGCCTGGATATGCTGGTGTATCAAGGCGCCGAGGCTTTTACCTCGTGGACCGGCCGGGAGGCTCCGGTCGATGTCATGCGCGACGCTTGCCTCGCCGCCCTACAAGGCGCTGCTTAGTTGGCCCAAGAACATACACCCTGTCGATGGGAGGTTCTCTAATGTTTCGTTTCTTGACCGCCGGCGAGTCGCACGGCCCGGCGTTGACGGTCATCGTCGAGGGGTTGCCCGCCGGCTTGGCCCTGGATATCGAGGCGATGAACGATGACCTGCGCCGCCGCCAGGGTGGTTACGGCCGGGGTGGCCGACAGCAGATCGAACAGGACCGCATCCAATTCCTGGGCGGCGTCTATGAGGGCAAGACTATCGGTGCACCCGTGGTCATCCTGATCCCCAACCGTGATTATGAGAACTGGCGCGAACGGGTCGTGCCCCCCTGGACCAAGCCGCGACCTGGTCATGCCGACCTAGCCGGGGGACACAAGTACGGCCTGGGCGATCTGCGGTTGGTCGCCGAGCGGGCCAGCGCCCGCGAGACGGCGGCCCGCGTAGCGGCGGGAGCCCTGGCCAAGAATCTGCTGCGCGCCGTCGATATCGCGATAGGCAGCTATGTGGAATCGATCGGCGGGGTAATGGCTCGGGTGGATGATATGCCCTTGGTCGACAGGGTGGCTGCGGCCCGCGCCTCGGATATCTATTGCCCCGACGAGTTGGCCGCAGCGGACATGAGGGCGCGGATCGACGAGGCGCGCCAGGTCGGGGATTCATTGGGGGGCACCTTTGTGGTCGTCGCGTTGAACGTTCCGGTGGGCTTGGGCAGTCATGTGCAATGGGATCGACGCCTCGATGGGCGTCTGGCGCAGGCGGTGATGAGCATCCAGGCCGTCAAGGGGGTGGAGATCGGCCCGGCCTTTGCCAACGCCGCATTGCGCGGCACCCAGGTGCACGATGCCATCTACCCGGGGCCGGCAGGGCCATGGCGGCAGACCAATCGTGCCGGGGGCCTGGAGGGTGGGATGAGCAATGGTGAGCCGATCGTGGTGCGTGCGGCGATGAAGCCGATCCCGACGACGATCACGCCGATACCCACCGTCGATCTGGCCACGGGCGAGGCGGCGCAGACCGAATACAGCCGCTCTGACGTGTGCGCCGTGCCGGCGGCCTCGATAGTCGGCGAGGCCATGGTGGCGTTGACCCTGGCCGAGGCGCTTTTGGAGCGTTTCGGCGGCGATGATATCGATAGCCTTGTACGGAGGGTGGCTGATGACCGATTCTCGTCATGAATCGATGGAAACTAAGGAGCCCCCGCTCGGGCGCTCGGCGTCCGCATCGATCAACATCGTCCTCACCGGGTATATGGGCACCGGCAAAAGTTCGGTGGCGCGCGAGGTGGCCCGCCTTTTGGGGCGCCCCTTTGTGGACATGGATGAACGCATCGAGGAGCGCGCCGGGATGACCATCCCTGATATCTTTCGCCGACAGGGCGAGGCCGCTTTCCGCGAGCTGGAGCGGGCCATTTGTCGCGAGTTGGCCGCGCAGCAGGGCCTGGTCATCGCCACCGGCGGAGGCGCTTTGGTGGATGCCGAAAACCGCCGCGCCATGATGCGCAACGGCTTGGTCATTTGCCTGGATTGCGATGTCGAGGAATTGCTGCATCGCCTGCGCGGCGATGAGGGGAGGCCGATGCTGTGGAGCGAGGATTCGGCGGTTGGCAGCGAGCAAAAACTGCGCGCGCTCTGGGCCGCGCGGCGCCCGGCCTACGCCGAGGTGCCCCACCATATCGACACCAGCTACCGTTCCCTGAAACAGGTGGTGGCAGAGGTGTTGGCTTTGGTCTCGGCGCAGCCCACCACCTGGGAGGTGCAGACGCCCACGGGCAGCTATCCGGTGCAGTTGGTGCCGGGCGGGTTGGCACACCTCGGCGCGCTGCTCAAGGTGCGCGGCGTGGGCGGCAACCTGGTGGCGGTCAGCGATGAGCATGTCTGGGCGTTATATAGCGAGACGATAGAGGCTGGCTTGCAAGCCAGCGCTTTGAACGTGACGCCCGTGGTATTGCCCGCCGGCGAGCGACACAAAAACCTGGACACGGTGCGCGCTTTATACGACCGCTTTGTGGAGGCCGGGTTGGATCGCGGCGCGGCGGTGTTGGCCGTGGGCGGCGGGGTCATCACCGATATGGCCGGTTTTGCCGCGGCGACCTATATGCGCGGCGTGCCTTTGGTGCAGGTGCCCACCACGCTGTTGGGCATGATCGATGCTAGCGTGGGCGGCAAGGTCGCCGTAGACCATCCTGCGGGCAAAAACCTGATAGGCGCCTTTGTGCGGCCCTTGCTGGTCATGCTTGACCCTACGATGTTGCACACCTTGCCCGAGCCGGAGTATCGTGCCGGCCTGGCCGAGGTGATCAAGGCGGGCATCATCGGCGACGCGGATCTTTTCGCTGCCCTGGAGGGACTGGAAGGCAACAAGCCGTCCGCCGACCTGCTCCGCTGGATGGTGGAACGGGCCTTGCAGGTCAAGATCGACGTGGTGGAAGAGGACCCCTATGAGCGCGGCCGGCGGATGGTGCTAAACCTGGGCCATACCTTTGCCCACGCCTTTGAAGTGCTTTCGGAATACGAATTGAGCCACGGCTTGGCGGTGAGCATCGGCATGGCAGCGGCGGCGCGCCTGGCACAAATTCGAGGGCTTTGCTCCGCAGAGACGGCGGGGCGGATCATTGCCACACTGGAACGCCATGCCCTGCCGACCCATTATGGCGAGGCATCGCCGCAGGAGGTTTATGAAGCTATGCGCAGGGATAAAAAGAGCCGTGGCGGTACCTTGCGTTTCATCCTGCCCCGCAAAATCGGCGATGTCATCATCGACGCCGAGGTGCGCCCCGAAGAGGTGCTACAAGCTTTGGAGTGGATACGTCCATGAGCCGATTAGGCCCTGTAGACCCAACAAAAGAAGGGCAGGCGAGGACGCCCGCGCTCCAAAGGGTGCGTTTGCTTAAGGTCTCGATACTTGCGCCAGCACGAAAGGACGGGCATGAAAGCACATTATCTGGTGATCCACGGGCCCAATCTGAATCTCCTCGGTCGCCGCGAGCCCGAGATTTACGGCCACGATACGCTGGAGGATGTGAACCGGCGGATCAATGCCTGGGCCGAGGCCCATGAAGTTCAGGTGCGCACCTTTCAGTCGAATGCCGAGGGAGCCATCATCGACGCTATCCAAGAGGCGGCCTCCTGGGCCGATGGGTTGGTGATCAATCCCGGCGCCTACACCCACTATAGCTACGCCATCCGCGATGCCATCGCCGGCGTGGGGCTACCTGTTGTGGAGGTGCACCTTTCGAACATTCACCAGCGTGAGGCGTTTCGCCATCGCTCGGTCATCGCGCCGGTGTGTCGCGGGCAGATCTGTGGCCTGGGATGGTACGGCTATATCTTGGCTTTGGAGGCGTTGTTGCAGGCGTAGGCGAGGTTTCTTGTCGCGATCTGTCGGTGCACCGAGGCTACAATCGGAGATGAATGAGGAATGGCTTGGCCCCAGATGAAAGAGGGGCGGGGGAATATTGACGAGTCGCTAACGGATGGGAACTTGGCCCTATGGCGCCATCGCGATTGACACCTTAAGAGCCAAGCCCCATCTTTTCTCGTTTGGCAGCGGTTCTAGCGGGTGCGGCGAAGGAAGGCAGGGATGTCCAGGTCCGAGTTATCAAAGGGGCGATGAAAGACCTCGCTGCTTGGCCGTCTTTCAGCGGAAGCCGATGGTGTGGGCAGCCTGACGCGGGCCTGCTTGTCCAGCTCGAAGCCGGTAGCAATGAGTGTGATCTGAATCTCGTCGCCCATGTTGTCGTCGATGATAGTGCCGAAAATGATGTTGGCGTCGGGGGCTGCCGTTTGGTGAATGAGCTCGGCGGCCTGATGGACCTCATGCAGAGACAAATTCGAGCTGGCCTTAATGTTAAAAAGCACCCCTTTGGCGCCGCTGATGGTGGCATCCAGGAGTGGGCTGGTGATGGCCTGTTGCGCCGCGGCCAAGGCGCGCTCCTCGCCGGAGGCACGGCCGATGGCCATAAGCGTTACGCCGGCATTCTTCATAATCGACCGGGCGTCGGCGAAATCGGTATTAACCTCCCCCGTGAGACGGATCAGATCCGAGATGCCCTGGACGCCCTGGCGTAGGATATCATCCGCCAACAAAAAGGCCTTACGCAATGACATGTTGCGATCGGCCAGTTCTAACAAACGATCGTTGTGGATGGCCACCAGTGCATCTACATTCTGCTCCAGCTTTTTAATGCCCTCCTCGGCCACCTTGGCCCGCTGTTTGCCCTCAAAACTAAAGGGTTTGGTCACCACGGCCACGGTGAGGGCACCGAGGGTGCGCGAAATCTCGGCGATGATGGGCGCGGCGCCCGTGCCGGTGCCACCACCCATGCCGGCTGTCACAAATACCATATTTGCGTCTTCGAGCACGCTGCGCAACTCTTCGCGTGACTCTTCCGCTGCCTTGGCACCGATGACCGGGTCGCCGCCGGAACCTAATCCCTTAGTCACCGTATCGCCGATGCGCACCCGAATGGGCGCGCTGGAAAGGGCCAAGGCTTGAGCATCGGTG
>JACIWY010000194.1 GCA_014360745.1 Chloroflexota bacterium | reverse complement strand
CGATTTTGGGATGGATCTCCAAGAGGCGCTGGATGCGCCGACAGTGCATTCGGTGCATTTTCCCTCCTCCTTTTACCCTCGAGCAGCCTATCCTGGTCGGGTGATGGCCGAAGAGCGTATTCCAGCAGAGGTGCTGGAAGAGCTGCGTCGCCGGGGGCATGAGGTTCAGGTTGTCGAAGGATGGGCTAACGGCAAGACGATGGCCATCCGTTATGACGGAGAACGAGGCTCGATCTTTGGCGGAGTGGCGCCCAAAGGGATTATCGGTTATGCGCTGGGATGGTGAAGGACGCTTCTCCCCATCCCGCTCTCGCGTTGACATAAGGTACGGGGACGCTCGATCATCGGGTTTGGGGCGGCGCCGGCGAAGGGCTGCTATTGGCCGCTTCGCCGACCGAGAGATCGGCCTTGACGCCGTTGACATCGACGATATACGCCCCGGCGTCTAACCCTTGCAACTCGATCGTCACCGTCGTTTCAAAGGGCACTAGGGCCTGGGTACAGGCCTTGTCCGTCGGGCGCTCGGTAAACAGCTCGACATGGATCGTGTGCCCTTGTACCGCTTGCACCTCGTCGGCGATGCGCGTGCAGCCATCGGGCAGGTTGCCGCGCACCGTGAGGGTGGCGGTCAAGGGGGTCTGGCCCAGCAGGGTCACACTCTCCACGGCGGCGCGCCCACTGATGACCTCGCCTTCAGGGCTTTGTGAGAGGGGAGCACCTGGAATAGGGGTAACTACCATGTCCGGCCCAACGGACAATGTGGTGGTGACGCCATTCACATTCACCACATAATCGCCGATGCTGAGGCCGCTCAGGTCAAGAGGCAGCGTGGATTCGTAAGGAGTTGGCGTTTGGACGCAGGGACGGTCTGGCGATCGCGCAGCATAGACCGTCAAGTAAATTGTATTGCCCGACAGCCGTTGGCTAAAGTGGCCGACTTGGGTGCAACTATCGGGCATATTGCCGCGGATAGTGAGACTAACCCGCGTCGGAAACGATTCCATGACGTGGGCTTGGACCGATTCAACCGGAGCCTCGCCCGCCGGTGCAATGGGGGGGCGGGTACCCTCGGCCTGGGGCGGGCGGAGCATCTCGTCCGTCAGCTCGATTGTGGCCTGGGCCTCGCCCGCCCGCACGGTATAGCGACCGGGCTTGATGCCTTGCAAAGCAAGAATGGTGGTGACCTCAAAGGGGGTCAGCACTTGGGCACAGGCAAGATCCACAGGACGCACGGCCTGGAGCTCCAGAAGGATTGTGTCCTCGCTGACCCGCTGAGTGATATCGGTGATGGCCACGCAGCTTTCAGGCAGGGTGCCGCGAAGGATGACCGTAATTTGCACCGGCATCGAAGGGGCGATCTGGAGTTCGAGCTCGTTGACCGTGACTCGCGTCTCGCGCACGGCCTCCGTTGGCGAGGTAACCGCACCAAGCGTGGGGCTAGGGCTGCCAATGCTTGGGTTGGCTACGCCTGTCGCTTGTGGTGAAACAACGGCCGATACCAATGTCGCCGTGGGGGCGCTCGGCTTTGTCGGCTGCTCGGTGGTCGGCTTGGAGGGTGCTAACGTGGGAAATTGGCGCGTGGGCAAGGGCGTAGATGTGGGGCGCGCAACGCAAGCCACGAACAAAGCGAGCGAGAGCACCGAGGATATCACTCCCCAAGCAGGTAACGGCATACGGCGTAGAACCCTCATCTTACTCCTCCGAGGCCGATAAACGCGGCGAGCGATGTCCGCAAAGACGTTTGTACGACGTTTCCAGGCCGCGCCAGGTTCCGATGTAAGCTGAAGCGAAGGCCTTGATGTACTCACAGATAAGGCCAGGAATCCGGCATAGACAGCCGACCTGACAGAGGCGCGGACGGCGCTCTTGTCTAAAAACTTGGGCAAACTCGGTTCAGGGCGCATTATCTGATATGGGCGGCACAGCCACAGGACACACCGCTGAACCTGTGTGCATAAAAAATATTAGCCCAAAGTGTGCGCGTTAGCAAACGAGACTTGCTGGGGTAGCAGCTACACTCCCAACGTGGCCTCGAGGGCTTTGAGGTAGCCGCACGTCCAGGCCAGGCCTGCTACGCGGTCTCCGACGATGCTGGGATAATGTTCGGCAAAGACCGGCCCGCGATAGTCGATCTCTTTGAGCGTGCGGAAGACCGCTAGCAGATCAATGTCTCCCAAGTCGAAGCGGACCTCCAACTCGCGGCGATCCTCGGCTTCGTATGTGCCCGGCACATAATCCCCGGCCACGTTGCGCACATGGACAAGCACAATGCGCTGTCCATAGCTGCGAATGGTCTCTACCATGTCATCGCCGGCCAGTTGGGTTTTGCCGGTGCAAAAGAGAACGCCGTTGGTCGGGCTGGGTACCGCATCGAGAATGCGCCCAAAGGTCTCAACGTTCCAGATGAGGCGCGAAGGGGCGTTATACGTGTGGGTGGCGAGCCGTACGTTGGAACGCTCGGCCTGTTCGACGATGCGGCAGTAATAATCGATCAGCCGCGAGAAAAAGGTTTCTCGCTCGGCCTCCTCTGTGGGGGCGCGTACGCTGCTGACGTACAAATGGAGGATGGGAATGCCGGCCTCCCCCATGGCGGCGATGAGCTGGCACAGAATACGAATCTCCTCTGCAAGCGTGCGTCGATCATGGCTTCGGTGGTGATGCGAGGTGCCATGACAGCACAGGTATCGATACCCGACCGGGCGTAGCGAGCCTTGAGTTGGGCCAACTCGGCAGCGAGGCCCGTGGAGTCAGAGCCGTTGCTGGGCCGCAGAGCAATACAATCGGCGCCGGCATCCTGGCAAAAGGCGATGTTCTTCTCGTGATCATCTCCGAAAGGTGGGAATACGCCGAGCTTCATAACTCCTCCCGATGATGGTGTGATCGATCAAAAGGTGGTGCTCCTCGATCAAGTTAGCCAACAAATAGATCGGGCCAGCACCGGCCACGCCGAAAGGTTAGACCACGGCAAAGGGTGGTGGCGGCCTCCATGTTTCTCCAAGAGCGAGCGGATCAGAGGCCGACCCCGTGGATCGGCGCGCCGCAATGGATGCAGGCGCCGTGGCGAATATCATGCTCCAGGATGGTGTAACCTAGGCGACGAATAACCGCTACCCCACATCGGGGGCAATACGTATGTTCTCCCTCGTCGCCAAAGAGGTTGCCTACATAAACGTAATGTAGCCCTTCCTCCAGACCGATCTCGCGCGCGCGCCGCACCGAGCTGGCCGGCGTCGGCGGCCTGTCCATTAGCCGGTAGGTGGGATGAAAACGGCTGACGTGCCACGGCGTATCGGCGCCCAACTCGTTGCGGACAAAACGAGCGATGTCGCGCAACTCTTCGTCCGAGTCGTTCAGACCGGGGATGACCAAAGTGGTCACCTCTACCCAGACGCTACGCTGTTTCATCCGTTTGAGGCTATCCAATACCGGTTGGAGCCTGGCCCCACACTGTTCACGGTAAAAGGTGTCGCGGAAGGCCTTCAGATCGATGTTGGCCGCATCCATCAAGGGTGCAGCGTTCTCGCTAGTGACATAATCCAGCGTCTCGGCGGTCATGTAGCCGTTGCTGACAAAGACGTTGGCGATGCCGGCCTCGTGCGCCTTTTGACATACGTCGTAGGCGTACTCGAAAAAGATGGTGGGCTCGGTGTAGGTGTAGGCGATGCTGCGGCAACCGTGTCGTCGGGCGCCATCTACCACTCTTTCAGGAGGCGTGTAGCGCCCGGTGATAAGGCCCCGATCGCGAGGCGCCTGCGAGATGTCGGCGTTTTGGCAAAAGGTGCAGCGAAAGTTGCAGCCCACCGTGGCGATGGAGAAGGAGGTGGTACCCGGGTAAAAATGGAACAGCGGCTTTTTCTCGATGGGGTCTACGGCCTCGCTGATCAATTGCCCGTAGACGAGGCTATAGAGCGTGCCCCCTCGGTTTTCGCGTACTTGGCAGATGCCCCGTTTCCCATCTGGGATGCGACAATGATGGGCACATAGGAAGCAGTGCACCCGCTCTTTATCCAATTTCTCATAGAGCAGCGCTTCGTGTGTTGCTTCATGGTGTGTAGCCATAGAGCTCTCTCCCGGCCCTCATGGGCCCTATTCTTGAGGAGTGAAGGGGATCACACAGATAAAACGTAACGGCGTCTCCCCTTGGTTTAAGAACTGATGTACCTGCTCAGGAGGCACATAGACACAGCTGCCGGGCCCCACCGCCGTAAGATTTCCCTGTGCGTCGCGCACGGCGCACTCGCCGGCCAGGACAAAGACCTGATGCTCCCAGTCATGAGCGTGGTACTCGGTGGAGGCGCCGGGCTCGAGCTCAAGGATACGCATGGCAAAATGAGGCGCCCCCACGTTCTGGGCCATCACCCAGCGGATCGAGACCCCTGCACACCCCTCGACCGGCTGGGCTTCGATATCGGTATAATGGAATGCTCGAATCATTTCTTTCCCCCCTCTGAAAATAGCGCTCCCTAGGTGACGGGCCAAGTGTCCGTCGCCTGCCGTTACCCATCGGCGTTGATAAGCCGGCGCAGTCGAGCCAGGTTCTCGATATCCTCTCGCATATCCGCCCCCTTGGGCGTCTCCAGCACCATAGGAATGTGACGGAGCGAGGGATCGTTGAGCAACAGGCGAAAGGCTTGCTCGCCGACGAACCCTTCGCCGATATGCTCATGTCGATCCACCTGCGAGCCCAAGTCGCGCTTGGAATCGTTCAGATGGATCACACGCAGGCGCTCGCGCCCGATGAGGGCGTCAAAAGCCTGCCAAAGGGCCTGATACGTCTTGGGCGTTCTGAACTCATAGCCGGCCACCAACACATGGGCGGTGTCCAGACATACTCCCAATCGCTGGGCATGATTGCAATGGGCGATCAGCCAAGCCAATTGCTCAAAAGAACAGCCGAGGCTATCGCCCTGACCGGCGGTAGTCTCCAGGGCGATCACGGGGCTCTCACCATCGCCACAGTTTGCCAAGGCTTGATCCAAGCCGTCCACGACTCGGCGCAGGCCCTCCTTTTCGCCACTGCCGCGATGCGAGCCGGGATGCAGAACATAGGTGTCGATGCCCAGGCGCCGGCAGCGCTGCAATTCGTCGATCAATGTTTCAAGCGAACGGGTCCACAGGGCCCGATCGGGGCTGCCCAAGTTGATCAGATAGGAGCTGTGAGCCACCACGGGCCAGATGTCCGTGGATTCTTGTTCTTGATAATATGCTTGTACTTGGTCATTGGTGAGCGGTGGCGAATTCCAACGGTTGGGCGAGCGCACAAAGATTTGCATGGTCTCGCAACCGATGGAACGGCCCCGCACAAAGGCGTTGGCCGGCCCTCCGGAGACGGACATGTGCGCGCCCAGACGCGGTGTGGTCATGATCCTCGCCTCTTATTCATCCTCTCGGCGTCGAGCGCGCCGTCGCCATTTCGCCCGGCCGAGCCAGCCCGAGAGCGCGGCCAGGCCACCGGCCAAGAGGGCAAGGCTGGTGGGCTCCGGGACGGCGAGATCGGGCGTAGGCGTAGCAGTGGGCGTTCTGGTGGCCGTCGGCTCCGGCGTTAGAGTGGGCGTTCTGGTGGCCGTCGGTGTTGGTGTAAGGGTGGGCAAAGGCGTTTGAGTGAAGGTAGCCGTCGGCGTCGGCGATGGGTAGAGCACAATCAAGAGCTTTTCGTGGATAGCGATCACAAAGTCGGCGGGGTCTATAATCTTGTGCACAAAGCCACCGCGGATTGGCCCCGGCGGCACCATCACTGGCGGTTGCGGAAACACTGCATTCTGAAAGAAGGAGATCTGCTCCGGCGACTTGCCCAGCTCGCCGAGCAGCTCGGCGTCCAATTCGTCGATGCCCGCTGCCTTGGCCTCGGCAGAGGCAGCCAGGGCCTCCTGAAGCGCCCCTTGATAGGGGTTGGCGGGGAAACGAATCGGGTCGTTGGGCATACCATCGGTGGCAATGTTGATCACTTGGAATTCGGCCTCGGCAAAGTGGGGTGAGGAGGTCACCATTTGCGTGGCCAGGCGGATGCCTTCGGCGGTGGGCGTGCTGCCGAACCCTTGTTGGATGTTGCGTATCGCGGCGCCAAGCTGGACGATGTTTTGTTGCGTGATGACCGTCGGGGGGACCTCGACGCGGGCCTGTACGCCGTGTTCACCGACGCCGAACTGCACCACAGTGACTTCTACCGAACCGTCGCGAGGTACCAGAGAACGATCCTGAATGCCGTTGGCGATGCCTTGCAACACCGGCCAAAAGAGATCCATGCCGCCGGAATTCATGCTCGTCGAGCCATCGATGACAAAGGCGAGCTGCACCTTGACGCGCTGTTGGGCGGCGCCCGGCAATGCCCCGATCGATAGCCACAGGGCGGATAGGATGAAGATGGCCGGCAGGTGTCGTAGTTTGTAGATCATGGAGGTTCTCCCTTCGGGATCGACACGGATATGCCTCACACTTTTGGTTGCCCCGTGGCAGGAAAACTACTTCGAGTGGATGAGGGCTATTAAGCGTTGGGAGTATTCTAGGCGATCGGAGGGGGGGATGTCAATCCCGCAGAGTTGGCGAGGGGTGCCCATGCCTCCCCTGGAAAGGCGAATGCCGTTCATAACTTATAGGTCTAACAGCCGCTGGAGTACAAATCGGGGTAGATTTTGCAAGGTTTCGACAAAAACTCACCATCCCCAAAGGGAAATGGGGCTTCATGCCCGTTTTCCAAGCGTATAGGATGGCGAGTAACGTTACGCGCCGTCGGTAGGATGTGA
>JACIWY010000193.1 GCA_014360745.1 Chloroflexota bacterium | reverse complement strand
GTTTTGACCTGGCCGAGGCGCCCGAGGCAGCCCGGCGCTCCGTGGGCTTGATCTCTCATCAACCGTTGCTCTATGAGGACCTCAGCGCCGAGGAGAATTTGCATTTCTATGGCACGTTATACGACGTGCCCGAACTGGCGTCGAGGGTGGCGACTTTGCTTCAACAAGTAGGGTTGTCGGCGCGCCGGCATAGCCTCGTACATACCTTCTCGCGGGGGATGAAACAACGCTTGGCCATCGCCCGTGCCTTGTTGCATGATCCGCCCGTGTTGTTGCTGGATGAGCCCTACACCGGCCTCGATCAACAAGCCTCCGACATGCTCACCCATCTGCTAGAGGGGGTAGGGGCAAACTCGCGCACGGTTGTTTTGACCACCCACGATGTGCGGCAAGGTCTGCGCTTGTGTCGGCGGGCCCTTCTCCTTGTCGATGGCGAGGTCGTCTATCAAACGCATACCGAGGAGGACAAGGAGACCTTTGAGCAGGTGTATAGGCAATACCTCGTCATGCGTGAAGGGTTGCCATGAGCTTTGCTGCCAAGGTGTACGCCATCGTGCGCAAGGATCTGCTCATCGAGTTGCGCAGCCGCGAGGTGATCGCCTCGATGTTTGTCTTTGCGCTCATCGTCATCCTCCTCTTTAGCTTTTCTTTTGAGCTGCGCGCCGATCGAATGGCGGCCGTGGCGCCCGGCGCCCTTTGGGTGGCTTTTACTTTTTCCGGCATGTTGGGCTTGGGGCGCTCTTTTATTCGTGAGCGGGATCAGGGGTGTCTAGATGGCCTTTTGCTCTCGCCGGTTGATCGTTCGGGGATCTTTTTGGGCAAAATGCTGGCCAATATGGCTTTTATCAGTCTTATTGAGGCAACGACCCTGCCCCTTTTCCTGGCCCTCTTTAATTTGCCTTTCAGGTTGTTGCTCTTGCCCGTCATCGTGCTGGGCACGCTGGGCTTTGCCGCCGTTGGCACGCTTTTTTCGGCGTTGACCGTTCACGGCCGAGCGCGCGAGATCCTCTTGCCGGTGCTGCTCTTGCCGATCGCCATACCCAGCCTTATCGCTGCGGTCAAGCTCACCGGCGGGATCATCGACGGCCAACCCTGGGCGGATATTCGGCAGTGGTTGAACCTGTTAATCGGTTTTGATGTGATTTTCACGACCATTTCCTATATGGCCTTTGACACCGCGATGGCGGAATAGTCCCCATGTCCAGGGGACAATACAAAGAACGAAAAGGTTGGGACACATTTTCGCAGAGGGGACGGATTTTCTCTTTACGGGAAAAGAATTTCTTTGTGTATCTGTGTCCTATGGAGCGCTATTTTCGGAGAAAAGGGGAGGGTGATGCGTCGGCAAAATAGGCTTTTTCAGGGCTTTATCGGCTTGACGGCTCTGCTCACCGCCTTGGCCTTGTGCTTGGTCTTTCTCGTTGCCCCTCGAGAGGCGGTCATGGGCGATGTGCAGCGCATTTTTTACTTTCACGTGGCTTCGTCATGGACGGGCTATCTGGCCTTGTTCGTGACCTTTATCGCCGGCCTCCTCTATCTGCGTCGCCGGGAATCCACATGGGATCGGCTTGGCCTGGCCTCGGCCGAGATCGGCTGGATCTTTATCACTGGCGGCATCCTGACGGGGACATTCTGGGCCAAGACGACCTGGGGAGTGTGGTGGACGTGGGATCCACGCTTGACGACGAGCGCGGTGTTATGGTTGATCTATGCCTCATATCTGATCCTGCGACAAGCGATGGAGGATAGGAACCTGCGCGCCCGCGTGGCGGCCGTGTACGGCATCGCGGGCTTTGCGGCCGTGCCGCTCAACTTTATGGCCATCCGCTGGTGGCGCGCAGCGCATCCGCTGGTTTTGCAGAGTTCCGGGATCGGCCTGACGCCCTCGATGTTGCGTATTTTGATCTTTTCTGTCTTGACATTTACCCTTTTTTATATTGTGCTGCTTTGTTGCCGTGTGCGTCTTGAGCGAGCTGGCGAGCAGCTCAGCCAACTCAGGCGTTATCGCCGGGAGGGGTGAAGACGGTGATTTTTCTTTTCGCGGCTTATTTTGTGCTTTGGGCCCTGATCTTCGGCTATGTGTATTCCATCGCGTTGCGCCAGAAACGCTTGGAGCGGGAAATCGATGCCTTGCGCACCTCTATCGAGGCGCGCAAGGCGCAAGACAAAGGATAGAAGCGCTTCTCAGAGGGAATCGAACGCGGTTTGGGGCCGGGCACGTCCGCCTCCCGGCCAAGCGGCCCGATCTATTCCTACTGCGAAGGTGCTCCCGCGCCTTGTTGGGCCTCAGCTATGCCCTTTTGAGGGGCTTTCCCCGATCGCGGGCTTTATCCGCTCCCTCTCCGGATAGGCGCCGTTTCCAAAAGGGATAGCCAAGAGCCACCAGCGCCACAAGGCCTAAAAGCCCCAGCCACAACACGCTAGGTGCCCGCGTTTGGGCACCTGTGAGCGGCGTCGAGCCGTCGTCGCCGAGGCGCACGCGCAAGGCGAGGCGGGTGCCCGTCGCCAGATTCCGGCCCACATAATTGGCAAATTCGCGCCCCTGGGCTTCCAGGGTGCTTTCGTAACGGACCTGATCGCTGAGGATTTGCATACCCCTGGCCGGCAACAGCACGTTTAGGTTCTCGATGGGCCAAGTAAGGTCGCGGCCGAGATCGCAGCCCTGGCCGCCACAATCTAGAATGTACGAAAAGACGACGCTCGTCCTGCCGGGCCATAGCGGCTCGGCGTCTACAAATCCCCCGGCGATGGCCAAGAACCGTCCCCCTAATGTGCCATCCTCGAAGGTCAGAGCTCGGATCCCTTGGGGCAACCAGAAGCGAGAGACCCAACGCCGGCCCTCCAACTCCTCAGTGCCTATATAAGTGCGATCCCCGGCGTTGTCGAGCACATGCATCTCGGTGACGACTAGCGACCCTTCGTGGGCGTTGAGCAGCAAGTGTGCCCGCGCGGTGCGGATGTGCTCTTTGTCGGTTGTCGTTTCGTACACCGTCACGGTGGTGGTAATTTCGTTTTGCTCTGGCTCAAAGGCCGGTAGCGAGCTGGAATAGATGACATCTTGATAAGAGACCTGGGCCATATATCTGGTTTCCGGCCCTTTGGGCACCCCTTCGAAGCGAAAACGCCCTTCGGCATCGGTGCGCGCGGATAACGTTTCGGCGGCGCCTTGGTTCGTCAGGATGCGCAGTGTCACCTCCAGATCTGCCACAGAACCACCCCCCGGGGTGCCGTTCGTCACCTGGCCCACCACGGCGCCTTGTGTTTGCTCCGCGTTGGCTGAGGGGATCCAAAGGGCCAGGGCTAGGGCCAGCCACGCCACAAGTATCCGCTTCATCGAGAGTCGCTCCTATGCGAAGATGGCCACCAGGCGCCAAGCCCACCCAATAGCAGGGCCGCCGCCCCGACCCATAACCAGACGACCAGCGGGTTCAAGAGCAGGCGGAAACTGGCCGTTCCGTCCGCCTCAAAGCCGGCCAGGATCACATACAAGTCATGTCTTGGCGTTGTGCGGATGGCCACTTCGGTGACCCACTGCTCAATGCCCGGGTAAAAAGCTTTGGCCGGCTCCAAGGTAGCCAGCTCCCTGCCCCCGCGATTCACTTGAACGATGGCGACAAAGGTTTCGTGATCCGGCATGGGCCGGCGCAGCAGATCCCGATAGACCAGATCATAACCGCCGAAAGAGACGCTTTGCCCGCGCGCCATGTTTGTTTGCACCTCGCTCTCGTACAACGAAGACCCGGTGACGCCCACGGCGATGAGCGCGATGCCCAGATGCACCAAGTGTGCGCAATAGCGGCGCCGACCGGCGGATAGCGCGCGCCATAAAGAACGGAGCGAGCTCTCCCCGGTCCGCCCGTGGCGGGCCAACGTATCGTCGACGAGCACCGTCGTGAGCGATACGACCACAAAAACGCCGGCCCCAAAGGAGATCAACGCGGCCACCTCATGGATGCCCATGATGGCCAACGCTACGTCTAGGATCAGCGCCGCGCTCAAACCGGGCAAAAGCCGTCGCGCGTTCGCGCGGGAGGTGGCCCCCCACCCCAACCAGGGACATACCCCCATCCATAGAACGATGGCTTGAGCCAGTGGCCCCACCGTTTGCTCATAGAACGAAGCGCCTAACGCCATCTGGCGTTTCTGGAGCAGCTCTACCAGCGCCGGCATCAGCGTACCGACGAAAACGACCAGGCCCGCCCCCCCAAGAAGCAAATTGGTATAGAGCAAGCCGGCCTCGCGCGAGAGGAGGCTGCCCATATCCTGCTCTGCTCCCCCCTTTTGGCAGCCACGGAGCAAGTAAAGGAACAGGATAAAACAAACGGCGATAAAGGCGAGGAAATAATAGCCGATCGATGAGCGCCCGAAGGCGTGAACCGATTGGATAATACCGCTGCGCGTTACAAATGAAGCGTATATGCAGAGGGTGAAGGTCAAGAAGATCAGCCACACGTTCCAAAGCCTGAAAATAGAGCGCCGTTGTTGTGCCATCATGGAGTGTAGCAGCGCAGTGCCCAGAAGCCAAGGGATGAGCGAAGAGTTCTCCACCGGGTCCCAGCCCCAGTATCCTCCCCAGCCGAGCTCCAGATAGGCCCACCAGGCGCCCATCGCGATCCCTGCGCCGAGAAGCAGCCAGGAGATCAACGCCCAGCGCCGCACGGCGCGCAGCCAGGCGCCATCTAGGCGGTTTGTGGCCAGGCCGGCGATGAGCAGGGCAAAAGGCACGGTGTAAGCGGCATAGGCGGCAAATATCACCGGCGGATGCACCGTCATCCAAAAATTTCGCAGCAGAGGGTTCATGCCTCGCCCATCCGGCGGGACCATCGGCGACACCTGGAAGGGGTTCGAGGCTACAGCCAACACAAGGGCCAAAAAAGCCTGGGTAAAGGAGATGGTGGCCAAAGCGTAACCGTTGTAGGCTCGTTCCTCGCGGCGCACCCTGGTCATCGCCACGACGGCGAAAATGGCCAGCAGCCACAGCCAGAACAGGAGCGACCCTTCCTGTCCCGCCCACAGAGCAGCTAGAGTATACCCCAAGGGAAGATGAGAGCTCACATGCTCGAACACGTAGCGGATGCTGAAATCGCGGCGCAACAACAAATAGAGCAACGAGAACACGGCGAGGGTTGTCGTCGCCGCGCCGAACAGCACGGCGTTGCGCGCACTTTCCTTGAGGGCTTGGTTGTTATCGCGCCTTGTGGACAGTAACGAGGTCACCGTCGTATAGAGGGCGGCCAACAAACTCAGCCAAATGGCGGCATAGCCCAGATCAGCCATCCTTGGCCGCCTCCTCATATTTGGAAGGGCATTTTAGCAGCATATTGCCGGCTTCAAAGACGCCCTGTTCGTTATAGCGGCCTTCTACTACCACTTCGGCGCCATCGCGGAACATATCGGGCCGGGCGCCGATATAGATCACCGGCAAGGTGCCGCTATCATCCTGGAGATCAAACTCTAGGCGCAAGTCTTGGGCCGACCAGACGATGCTTTCACCGATGACATAGCCGGCCACCCGTACCTGGCGGCCGGTGGCCCCTTGTGCTTTGAGCTCGGCCACCGTCAGGTAGTAAGCGGTAGATCCTCGGGCGGCGGTGATGATCAAGTAGGCCACTGCCACGACAATGAGCAGCCCCCCGATCAAGAACTTGGACCTGGCCCTGGAACGGGCCAGGGGTATCTCTGCCGCGCTTGCCGAATCTCTCATGCTATCTATCGAACCCCCTATAGCTTGCTTTGTCGCGACACTTTCTATTCAATCGACATAGGCTCCGCATCGCGTCTGCCTCTCGATCTCATGATGTTGATGTGGGCATCTCGCGCAAAAGCTCGTCGAGGATTCCCTTGAGCTGTTCTTCCGTCACGACACCGATGAAACGTTTTCTCACCGTGCCATCTGGCGCGATGACGAATGTCTCGGGGAAAGCGGTCACCCGGTACGCACGCGAGATGCGCCCATAGGGATCCGGCCCATTGGGATACGAGATGCCATAACGATTGAGGAAGGCGCGGGCGTTTTGGTCCAAGTCTTTGACGTTGATGCCGATAAAGGCCACCCCTTTGGGCTCATACTCGCGATGCACTTGGGCCAAGGCCGGCGCCTCCTGTCGGCAGGGGTCGCACCAGCTCGCCCAAAAATTGAGCACCACCGGTTGCCCGCGCAGGGCTCGCAAGACAAGTCCCTCTCCTCCATAGCCGAGCAGCTCCAGGTCCGGCGCGGGGCGGCCCTCTAGGGGCGCTTGATTTATCAAGCCGTAGGCCAGCAAGAACAACACTACCATAAAGCCCGCTGCAATGATCGGCAGACGATGTCTGTAGCCAGGCTCGGCGCCTTTTTCGTCCATTGCCTCTTCCTGCTTGCGAGGTTGCTTAAAAATTTATTGTACCACCAAAGGGCCGCTTGTCTAAATAGAAGGAAAGCTGCCCGTTATGGGGCGAGGGGAAAAGAGAGGATTTGTGCCAGATGCTGGGCCGGACTCGTCCGTGGGCTGGTGGCCGGCACCTGAACCGCCAAGAAGGGATAACTTGTGTGTGGGTATGAAAGAGCTGGCCGATCAGCCCGCCTTTTCCAGCCCTGTAGGGGCTGGCCCGCTGATCTTTTCTCCATCCGGCTTGAACTGGGAGCCGTGACAAGGACAATCCCAGCGCTTATCGGTCGCGTTCCAGTTTACCGTGCAGCCTTGGTGAGGACATGTGGCTGAAAGCCTGATCAACTCGCCGGCTTCCGTCTTGTAAACGGCCACCT
>JACIWY010000192.1 GCA_014360745.1 Chloroflexota bacterium | reverse complement strand
CTCTTCCTGGCCTGGGAAAAAAAGTATACGATCCTCGAGGTACCCGTCTTTTATATCAAACGTATCCATGGGCGAAGCAAGTCACGCTTCTTAAACATGTTGTTTAATTACTCGTGGACGGCGATCAAAGTGCGTTTGGGGTGGCGCTAGAGAAGGGGGCAAGATGGTCGCTACGGAGCTGGCTGAGATGGCCTTGGTAATTGTGCCCACCTATAACGAGGCAGAAAATATCGAGCGCTTATTAACCGAGATCCTGGCTCAGCCGGCCCCCTTGCATGTCGTCGTCGTAGACGACAACTCGCCCGATGGCACCGGCGATCTGGCCGATCGCATCGCCGCCGAGCAGCCCCGTGTAAGCGTCATCCATCGGCCGGCCAAGCTGGGCCTGGGCACGGCCTATATAGCCGGCTTTCGGCGCGCGTTGGAAAAGGGTTATGGGTATGCTATCACCATGGATGCCGACTTTTCGCATCAACCCAGCTACCTGCCCGGCCTTTTAGGATTGATGGCCGAGCATGATGTAGCCATTGGCTCGCGCTACGTCCCCGGCGGGGGTACGACCGGCTGCACGGCATCGCGCATTCTGCTCAGCCGTGGGGCCAACACTCTGGCCCGCTTTGTCTTGGGTCTCAAGACGTATGACTGCACCGCCGGTTTTCGTTGCTACAAGACGTCTGTGCTGCGCGCCATCGAGCTAGAGACCATCTTTTCCAGCGGCTATTCTTTCCTGGTAGAGATGGTCACCCGCTGCGAGCGCCGTGGCTATTCCGTCGGCGAATTGCCCATCGTCTTCCATAACCGGCGGTTGGGCCGAAGCAAAATCTCGCGGGTAGAGATTGCCAAATCGATGTACACCATCCTGCGGCTGCGTTTCGGTGGCTTGCCCTGGGAGCGTTGGGTATCGGTGGCCAAGCGGATGCGCCGGCAGGGTCATGGTAGGTAGGCGGAGCGAAAGGGCGATGGGCCAGCGACAATACAATAAAGGTCGGGATGATGTCATGACGGAGCAGTCCGCCGATGTCGTGCACCATGCTCACAAGAGGACGATCGCCATCATCCCTGCCTACAACGAGGCCGAGAACTTGCCCCATGTGCTGGCCGATCTGGCCCGTTATGCGCCGGAGCTGGATGTTGTGGTCATCGATGACTCTTCATGGGATGAGACGGCAACCGTCGCCGCCCAAAAGATCGACGGGCTGATCCTTTGCCCATTGGATTTCGGCGACGAGCGCTCCGCCGCTAAGGTCGCCGAGCGACTGCGCGTGCCCGTCTTGCTTTATGCCACCAAAGAGCCCTCTGTGCCACCAGGCCCCAGCCTAGCCCGTGTCTCTGATTCGTATTGCGGCAATTTATCCATGGCTTCAGCGCTCTATCGCCGGCGCATCCCTTTTCATTTTGCCGGCATCTTTTTCCCCGACGAGCCTGCGTTCTTGGCCCAGGTGGATACCTTTGCCCGCGCTGTAGCTGTGGTCAAGGGGCTGCGCGGTGCCCGCATCGGCCAAGTGGGCGTACGCCCGCCCACCTTCGAGACCGTCGGCTATGACGAGGCCGCCATGGCGCGTAAATTCGGCCAAAACGTCATCTATACCAACCTCGCCGACATTGTAGACCGCGCCCGCGCGCTGCCCGCCGACGCCCCCGAGGTGGTCGCCGTGATGAATGACGTACGCGCCTCCGTCCCTCAAATCACCGTGGCGGAGGATTATCTTTTGAACGCAGCCAAGTTGGAGGTTGCCCTAGTCGAGTTCTGGCAAACTAATCATCTGTCGGCGATGGCCATGCAGTGTTGGCCTTCGGTGCAGCGCATGATGGGTCTCTCTCTGTGTGCCCTATATGGGCGCCTCACCGAGCGCCGCATGTTGACCGCCTGCGAAACCGATGTCCTCGGCGCACTGGCCATGTTGGTCAACTATCAGGCCGCTCTGGGCGAGACCCTACCTCACTTTGTAGACTGGACAATCCAACATCGTGAGAACCCCAATTGGTTGTTAGCCTGGCATTGTGGCAATGCGCCCATCTCGTTAGCCCATAACCGCGAACAAGTGGCCTTGAGATCGCGTCGCGACATGCTTGGCGAATTGCCGGTTGCGCCGGGCGATCCTATGGCCGGCCTCTACCAATTCCCCATCCATCCTGGCCCGGTCACATTTTGTCGCCTGGCCGAATACGATGGCGAATGGAAGATGCTCATAGCCGAAGGCGAGATCATCCCCCCTCAAGAAACGATGGCCGGCACTTGGGCTTGGGTGCAAGTCTCCGATCATGCCCGACTCTACCGTACCCTGGTTGAAGAGGGTTTCATCCATCACGCCAGCATGATCCACGGCCAACAGAGCGAGGCGTTACAGCAGGCCTGCAAATTCCTCGACATCGCGCCTGTGGTCGTCGAATAGGGGGCAACATGGATGATATTCAGGTGGTCGGTCTGGGCATGGCCGTCCTAGACATTATCGTACGGCTTAAAGAAATGCCCACCTGGGAACGCGGCGCCCGCCTCAGCGCTGCCGCTATCGCCGGGGGCGGCCCTGTGGCCACAGCCATGGTCGCCGTGTCTCGCCTCGGAGTGCGAGCCGGGTTCGTCGGCACCTGCGGGAGCGATCGGCTAGGCCGGATCAAAATGGAAACTTTGGTAGAGGAGGGGCTCGACGTGAGTCGCGTCGTCCGGCGGCCGGGCCCTGAGAACCAGGTCGTGCTCGTCAGCGTTCACGAGGAAACCGGCGAACGGGTCTTTTCCGGGCTGCGCACTTTTCGCGAGGCTCCGCTCACTATCGCTGAACTGGATCAGAGCTATATCACCTCGGCCGATTACCTGCACCTGGATGGTGCCCATGCCGAAGCCGCCCTTCAGGCCGCCCGCTGGATGCACGAAGCGGGCAAGACCGTCGTGCTAGATGGTTCTGCCACCAGAGGCCCTATCCCCGAGCCGATGCGCGCCCTGGTGCGCGAGGCCGATATCCTCATCTGCGGATCCGGTTTTGGTCCATCGCTTACCGGCCTTCAAGATCTTTGGGAGATCGGTGAGGCTATCTTAAAGTTGGGGCCGCGCATCGTCGTCCAGACCGAGGGCAAGGAGGGTAGCTACACCGTCACCGCCCAAGAGCGGTTTCACACCCCCAGTTTCGACGTTCCCGTGATCGATACAACGGGCGCCGGCGACGTGTTCCACGGCGCCTACATTGTCGGGCAGATCAAGGGCTGGGACGCGCGTCGTTGCGCCCTCTTTGCCAGCGCCGTCTCGGCCATCAAGTGCACACAGCTTGGCGGCCGCGCCGGCATCCCCTGTTTCGATGAGACCATCGCCTTTCTCCGCGCACGCGGTTACGACATCTTTTAGGAGCGTGATACCCATGCCTCTCGTCTCTATCCTCAACGAACTCAAACGCGCTCAACGCGAACGCTACGCCGTGCCCTGTTTTGACACTTTTGACTTGTTCTCGACCGAGGGGATGTTCCTGGCTGCGGCCCAAAAGGCTGCTCCTACCATCATCGCCATCTATGACAGCGCGCTGAATCGGCCGAACGCGAGGGCAATGGCTGCCTATATTCGCACCAGGGCGAAAGAGGCGGCCCAACCAATCTCCCTCATGCTCGACCACGGCAGTAGCTTTGAACAGTGTATGAAAGCCATCCACTATGGCTTTACCGATGTGATGTACGATGGGTCGCGCCTGCCGCTGGAAGAGAACATCGCCACCACCAAGGCCATCGTGCGCGTGGCCCATGCCATGGGCATCGGTGTCGAAGCCGAATTGGGCCATGTGGGCAGTGGCAGCGAATACCGCTCTTATGGTGCCCAACGCAAGGGCTTTACCGATCCTGCGGCGGTGGAACACTTTGTACAAGAGACCGGCGTGGACCTGCTGGCCGTCGCTATCGGCACCGCGCACGGCTTGTACGATGGCGACCCACAGATCGATCTTGAGCTGCTGCGCAACATCCGCCGGCGCGTCGACATCCCCTTGGTCCTTCACGGAGGTACCGGTTGCTCCGAAAAGCAGTTTCGTGATGTGATCGAAGCGGGCATCTCCAAGATCAACGTCGCCACCGACTTGTTCGTCACTACCGGCAAACGACTTGTCGAGATCGCCAAGACGGCCGAGGCGCCACGCTATTTCGACCTCACCTCCAAGGCGATCGAATCCTTTACCGAGCGCTGCGGCTATTACTTGGATCTCTTTGGAGCCTCCGGCCGAGTCTAGCTCGACAATCGTGCCTTTAACGAGGTTGACGCTTATGGCTCGAAACGGTACCATACAGGGCGCGCCGACGTTGGCACACTCTGACCTTTTTCGAAAACGGCGACGAATACGCGGATGGCACAGATGATCATCAAGAACCGCGACGAACTCGTCTCTCACGGCGATCAAGAGGGCCGCGCACTGGCCTTGGATATCCTCGAAGGTGGTTTGTCCGCCTCCGATCCTTATGTCAATACCCTCAAGCTTGTCCGCATCGAGGGTGATACGCTCTTTGTCGGCGGCCATCCGGAGATGAATGTCTCCGGATTCCCCGATGAGGTCATCGATCTACGCCAGGTGGATCGCATCCTGATCATCGGCGCCGGCAAGGCGGTACAACGACAAGCTAAAGCATTAGAAGATCTGCTGGGAGATCGCCTCACCGCCGGCGCCATCACCATCAAAAAGGGCGAACCCATCGAACTAGAACGCATCACAGTCACCGAGGCCGCTCACCCCGTACCCGACGAACAAAGCGTCCTTGGAGCCGAGCGGATCATCCGGCTCATCGAGGGCCTCACCGAGCGCGACTTGGTCTTTACCCTCTTTTCCGACGGTGCCTCTTCGCTTTTTGTGCTGCCCGCACCCGGCTTGACCCTCGACGATATTCGTCAGGTCTACTTTCTGGCTATTAAATACGGTGCCCAGCAAGTTATCCACCAGGTGATGCCCTATTTTTCCGCGGTCAAGTGCGGGCGCATCACGCGGCGAATCCACCCGGCGCGCATGATCCACTTCATCATGCAGGTCGGGCTTTTCCCTCGCTGGCATGGCGCCCTGCCGGAAACGGGGAACTGGGTGCCCTCTTGGCCCCCTGCCCCGCGTCGAATGCTCCAAGCCGTGGACGATCTCAAGCGACAGCCATGGTGGGATGAATTGCCCCCCAACCTGCGTCGCGCCCTGGAAAAGGGCGGCGAGCCCTATGAGGTGCCCGATCGCGCGGAATTTCGGCGTATGCGTTTTAGCTTCTGGCAGCCCATCGACCTCTATCAAATGCTTCAGGGCTCGAAAGCCAAGGCCGAGGAATTGGGTCTACAAGGGGTAATCCTCTCCTCCCATCTGGCGGCATACTCCTCTGCCGCGGCGACCGTCTTGGCTCACATCGCTCACGAATGCGAAACCTATGGTCGGCCCTTCGCCCCACCCGTGGCGCTTCTCACCGGCGGCCATCTCGATGTCCCCGTGGGCAACGCCACCGGCATCGGCGGGCGCAACCAAGAATTCGCCCTTTTGTGGGGGCGCGCGCTCGGCAGGGGAACATTGGCCAGCAAACGCATCGTCGTGGCAGCCATGGACTCGGACGGCACCGACGGCCCCGGCACGCAACACGCCCCCGATGGCGGCGAACCGATCTGCATGGCCGGCGGCATCGTCGATGGCTACACTATGGAGGAGGCCGCCGCGCTCGGGGTCGACATCGATGCTGAGCTGGCTAACCACAACTCGACTATGGCCCTTATGGCCCTCAAGAGCGCTATTTACACCGGCAATACCGGCACTTGCCTGGGCGATTTGCGCGTCGCCATAGTGCGCTGATGAGCAAACGCTCGACTCAAGAATTAGCGGAGGAATCGGAATGCCAGCCACCATAGCCAGTGTGACCGCCAAAGAGATCCTGGGCGAGCGAGCCCCCCTGGCCTTGCAGGTCACCGTCACCACCGATGACGGCGCTAAAGGTGTCGCCACGCCAGAGGCAGGCGTCTCTACGGGCAGCCACGAGGCAGTCTTTGTCGTCGATGGCGGAGAACGTTACCATGGGTTGGGCATGCGCCGGGCGGCGGAGAATGTCAACACCATCATTGCCCCCGCGCTCAAGGGCATGGACATCACCAACCAGGCCGAGATCGATCGGGTGATGACCGAGTTGGACGGCACGCCCAACAAGTCACGATTGGGTGGCAATGCCATCGTCGGTGTATCCCTGGCCGCGGTCAAGGCCGCGGCTAATAGCCTCGGCGTGCCTTTGTATCGTTACTTGGGCGGGCCAGGCGCCCGCGTCGTGCCCATTCCCATCATCGGTTTCGGCACCGGAGGCCGCTATCGAGATCCGGGTAGCTCGCGCTGGTTCAAGCCGAGTTACGAGTTTGCCGCCTATGGCGCCGGCAGCTATGCCCAGGCGGTGTACTGGAGCTGGCGTTGCCTCGAAGAGGTGAAACGGCTGCTCCGCGAGCGCTATCCTGAATATGCCCCCACCTGGCGCTCTAACACCCTTGCCGGCGTCATCCGGCACGACCGCGAACTGCTGGAGATTATGACTGAAAGCATCGTTCGCTGCGGCTATGAAGGCCGTATGGGCATTTATTTCGATGTCGCCGCCGATTGTTATTACGAAAAGGATATCGACCGCTACGTCGGCCTTTTCTCCCCGGGTGAAAAGACCCGCGACGAGGTCATCGCCCTGCTTCGGGATTTCGTCGAGCAGTACCCCGTGGTCTCGATCGAGGACCCGCTGCACGAAGAGGATTTCGAAGGCATTGCCATCGCCACCCGCGAGCTGGGCATCGAGATCGTCGGCGATGA
>JACIWY010000191.1 GCA_014360745.1 Chloroflexota bacterium | reverse complement strand
TCACCAACGTGCGCTCGCGCGGGATGTTGCGGATGCCGGTCTCGACGACCTTCTCCACAACCTTGGTGACCTCCTTCTGCACCTCTTCCTTCACAACGACGGTCTCTTTGACGACCTTTTCGACCACCTGCGGCGTCCCTTGGACGACGACCGTCTCTTTGACGATCTTTTCGACGACTTTGGGTTGGCACGCGCCAAGCGCTGCGCCGATCGTGGTCAAGCCGGCAATCTGTAGGAACCGGCGGCGGTTGATCTGCCTCTTCTGCATGGTATTTCCTCCCATAGCCCTTTCGCGGGCATAATGACACAGCAAAACCGATGGGGACGCCGCAAAGGGAAACGATGCCCAGGAGCTCATCCTCCTTCGCCAACGTCGAGAACGACCGTTCTACCAGGTATACCTAATAGCACCGAATCGACCCGCGCCACCTCCTTTCACTACCGCCCAGACGGAGATTACAAAACCTTAAAAACCCCTTGAGGTTTCCCCCACCTATCCGGGCGTACACCCAAATAGAAACAGGCCGAACAGATCGCCTCCCTTGGCAATTCGTTCGGCCTGGCCGCACACAAAAATATGTTCGTGGTCTTGACAAATAATTCATCTCGTCAACCACAGCACCATTCGCCTTACAACGCTGAACTCGTTCCTCATTGGACATACTTGGCGAATACCGGATAATCTTGGTGCCTAACTTTTTCACATTCTATGACCTTTGGGGGGATTTGTCAAGGCTCGTCTCTCAAATCTGAACAGTTGCCTTTACGGCAAATCGCCCACTTGACCGGGGCGCGGAGCTCTGCCCCGATAGACCCCGTTTGCTTCGTGCATTTTTCCAAGTCGGTTATAATGTTTGAGCCGTTGTCCATCATTCGATGAACGACCAAACCATCATCCTGGCGTTGTTCTTGATCTCACCATTAGACAGGAGCCTTGCCATGAACGTCATCGTCATCATGAACGACAGCTTGCGCCGAGACCACATCGCCGCCTATGGCGTGCCCGCGCCCTGGGATCGCCCGGGCCATGAGGGAGAGCCCTTCATCGAAACGCCCAACCTCGACCGCCTGGCCGCGGAATCGGCCATCTTTGATCGCTGCTACATCGCCTCTTATCCCACCGTACCCAATCGCCGCGATCTTTTCACCGGGCGCTGGGGATTTCTGGAGGCCGGTTGGGAACCCTTGCGCCCGAACGATGTGCTGCTTTCGGAAGTGTTGGGGCAAGCGGGCATCGTCACTCAACTCTTTTTTGACACCTTGCCCATGGGCGGCGCCGGCTATAACTTTATGCGCGGCTTCCAGGGCTGGCAATGGATTCGCGGCCAACATCACGATCAGTTGACCACGGCGCCGTTCCCCATCAAGCTGCCCTGCCTGCCTCACCAGATGCGTGGAGATCTGGCGCGCATGAGGCGCATCCTGCGCAACAGCTTTACCCGGCGCTATGAACGCGACTATATGGCGCCCAAAACCATCGCGGCAGCCATCGACTGGCTCGAGGACAATTATACCCATGAGAGCTTCCTCCTCTGGGTGGATACCTGGGATCCCCACGAGCCTTTTGATCCGCCTCCCTATGACTATGCCCGTTACGCCGACCCCAACTACGATGGCTATGCCCTGATCTACCCCCAGTATGGGCGCATCGACTATTTGACCCCCGCCGAGCTCAACGACATTCGCGCCCGCTACGCCGGCGAGGTACGCATGGTGGACCGCAACGTGGGTTACTTGTTGGACAAGGTACACGCCCTGGGCCTGGACGACAAGACGATGATCATCCATATTACCGATCACGGCTACCTGATGGGCGAGCACAACCTGCTGGGCAAACCGGGCGACTTGCTGGGCAACCTCTACGAGCCCACCTGCCACGTGGGTATGTTCATCCGCCACCCGGAGGGCCTGGCCGCCGGCCAGCGGCTGCAAGCCATCGTACAACCGCCCGACGTTATGCCGACCATCCTCGACTTTTTTGGCGTCGAGGCGCCCCCCACCGTTCAGGGGCGCTCGCTGTTGCCCTTGATGCGCGGCGAGACCGAAACCCATTGGCCCTTTGCCATTTCCGGGCGGTTCATCTACGTGCCTTCAGAGACCGCGGCGGATACCTCGTTCGAATACGACGGCATGGCCGGCTCGCGCAGCGAGGTGTGCGCCCGCACGGTCACCACCGAGCGGTGGAGCTATATCGCCGCCCCGCTGGATATGCGCTCCGAATTGTACGACTTGCAGAGCGACCCCAAACAGGAGCACGATCTGATCAATGAGCGCCCTGAAATCGCCCGCGAGCTGCGCCTGTCGCTCATCGATTTCTTGGTCCAACACGGCGCCCCCGAGCCCGGTATCGCGCCCTTCCGCACACAGCTATAATAGAATAAAAAGCAGGCAGGAGGTTCTCATGCCAGAAGACACCATCGTCTATGTGTTCCAAGATAATCACGGCAAATGGATCGCCACCGTGGACAAGGAGGAAGCGGAGACGTTTGTCACGCCCGCCCTTCGCCACCAGACCATCGAGCGGATGACCTTGGGCGAGCTTTATGCCCGCGATCCCCATGCCCTGGTGCGCGCCCGCGCACAATATTACTGGGCCAGCGATCTATTGACCGGCACCGCGCGCGGCGCCGTGATCTAGAGCACCGAGGGTTGCCTCTTTTTTAGTGTCCTTTTGAAGCAGAGGTTAAAAACATGTCAGCAACCAAACAAAACGACCTGATCTGGGGCCTGTTGCTTCACCTAAGCTACAACATGTGGGCCGATCGCGATGTGCCCGATTGGCATGAACATGTAAGCTATCGCCCCTATCTGCGCTTCGATGAATCGCTTTGGAACGACCTCTTGCATCAGGCCGCCGAGGCCGGCGCCAACATGATCCTCCTCGACCTTGGCGACGGCGTGGTGTACGACAGCCACCCCGAGATCGCCGTCGAGGGTGCCTGGTCGCCGGCCAAGCTGCGCCACGAACTACAACGAGTGCGCGAGCTGGGCCTTGAGCCGATCCCCAAGCTCAACTTTTCCACCAGCCACGACGCCTGGCTGGGGCCCTATTCGCGTTGCGTCTCCACCAACGGTTACTATGCGGTCTGCCGAGACTTGATCCGCGAGATCGTCGATCTGTTCGAGGGACCGCGATTTTTCCACTTGGGCATGGACGAGGAGACCGCCGAGCACCAGCGGCATTATGAGTATGTGGTCATCCGCCAGCACGACCTATGGTGGCACGATCTACTATTTTATGTCGAACAGGTCGAGGCCGCCGGGTCTCGCGCCTGGATCTGGTCGGACTATGTATGGCGCCACCCCGAGGCTTTTTACGCCCGGATGCCCACCACCGTCTTGCAGAGCAATTGGTACTATCGAGCCGAGTTTGCCCCCGACATCGACCGCGTCCGCGCTTTTCTGGAATTGGAAGAACACGGTTACGACCAGATCCCCACGGGAAGCAACTGGGTGCTCGATCAGAATTTGCCCGACATGGTGCGCTTTTGCACGCCGCGCATCACACCTGCACACCTAAAGGGCTATCTACAGACCATTTGGCGGCCCACGCTGGAATCGTGTCGCGGGCGGCATGAGCACGGCATTGCCGCATTGCGCGAGGCAAAAAGGGTTTATCTCGACATATCGCGTTAAGCGCCGGCTCCGAGGCCCGATTGGTCACGTCGAGCCGGAAAGAACCACTGTCGCGTCGGCCACCAAACGTGGCTCGATCCGTTCGACCGTCCGCCGACCTTCGGGCCCTGCGCCGACCTGGAGCTCGTATTCCCCCGAGTAGCCGCGGATCACGGCGCGGCCCTCGTCATCGGTATAGGCCTGACCTTGCGTCGTGTGGCGTAGGATCCACTGCCGCAGAGCATAATAGGCCGGTTTGGGCGCCAGATCTTCATTTAATAAACCCCCGCCCGGCACCAGAGCCAGCCGCCCATCCACCGGGCACCACCAAGTGATCCCTTCTACTTCGGGCTGGGCAAAGAACAGGGTATAGGCCACATCCAGATAGGCTGCCTGCAGGGCCTGATCCCAAACGCCATAACGCAGCTTGAAATGCGCCGGCGGGCGCCGCGAGGGTGGAAGTGAGGGGACGGCCAACGCCGAGACGTCCAGCGGCTTGCCCAAGCTGGCGTATTGACGCAGCGATAGGATCATCCCGGAGAGCGTCTTGGCGCGGAAAAAGGTCGGCGGATCCTCCACCGTGTAGGCGTTCTCCAACGCCTGTAGCCCGATCAGATCATAAGGCACGCCGGCATCGTCCAAGGCTTCGAGAAAATCGCACGGGCGGACGCCATAGGTGCCCGTGCGCGATACTTCGGCAAAGTTGACCATCAACCGCGCGTCGGCCACCGCATCGCGCACCGCCAAAGCCGCCGCCTGGCATACCCGTATCATATCGCCGAGCGCCATAGGGATCGCCGCCGCATCTACCCAGAACGGCTCGTTGACCAACTCATAAAGGTCGATCTTGTCGCCCCAATGGCGGGCAATCTCGCCGATGTGCTCATAAACCAGCAAGGGGAGGCGCGTCGCAGGCACTTCGTACAGATAGGCGGGCAGTACGCGCCAACGGGGCTTGTACCAGTGAAGCGCGTGGGCCGTGATCTCCAGCCCCCGGCGATGCAGCTCGTCGGGGCGCCAAACCCGCTCCAGATACCCCCAGTTGAACAGGCCGCGCTCGGGCTCGACATGCTCCCAACCCAACCACAAGGTGGCTGCGTTGATCCCCGCCTGTTGAAACAGATCGTACGCCACGGGGTCGTACGGATAGTGCACCCCGAAGCGAAAGGCATGTCGCTTTTGTTCATAGCGCACCGGCACGCCCCGCAGCGGACGACCATGCACATCGACCACGCGGACGACCAGCCCCCCACAGCGGTTGGCATCGATCTGCTCTTCGGCGCTCTCCCACATCGCCAGATCCTTGTCGCTCAAGGGTAACGATGGGGCCCGCCACTCGGTTTCCATGGCGCCTCCACAAGATATGATCCGTCGAGCGCCCAGATGATACGCCAAAGCATAAAGAAGGACAAGGCACCCGAAAGAGTTTGACAACCACCGCTTCTCGCTCTATCATCCCTTTTGTCATCGATAGCGCACTACAATACATCACCCCTAAATCAACGTCGCCCATCGGGCACGCCCTGGAGGAAATGGTTCATGAAACCCGTCACTGTCACCGTCCGCCGCTTTGCGCCCCTGCATGGCTGGGCCAACCGCCTTTTGCGCATCGACCTGGGCAATATGTCCATCCAAGCCCAAGAGTCGGCGGCCTATTTCCCGACCTACCTGGGCGCCCGCGGCCTGGGGGCCAGGATCGGCTGGGAGGAATACCCCGAGCCAGTCGACCCCTTTGCTCCGCAGAACCCGCTGATGATCCTGGCCGGCGCCCTCACCGGTTCCCGCGCGCCCTATTCGGGCCGGGCCAGCATCTGCGCCTTTAGCCCCATGGCCTGGCCCTATCACTTTTTCACCCGATCTAACATCGGCAGCCACTTTGGCGGCGAGCTCAAGCGCGCCGGCTATGACGGCATTATCATCACCGGCGCCGCCGAATCTCCGGTGCGCATCGTCATCCGCGACGATCAGGTGAGCATCCTCCCCGCCGATGAATACTGGGGCAAAGACAGCCTGGACGTCATCGACGAGATCGAGAGCCAAGAGGGCCACGGCGCGCGCACGCTGGCCATCGGCCAAGCGGGGGAGAAGCTCAGCCGCATGGCCACCATTCAAACAGCCACCTCCTCGGCCTGCGGCCACGGCGGCTTTGGCGCCGTCATGGGCTCCAAAAAGCTCAAGGCCATCTCCGTCATCGGCACCGGCACGGTGACCTTTGCCGACCCGGAGCGCATGGAATGGCTCATCCGCGAGATCGGCCGCGAGGCCCGGAGCCAGCGCAACGCGGCAGGGCGCATCAAAAGCCTGCGCGAGCGCATCTTTGAAGAGTGCGGTGGGGGTGCCCGCGTGTATGCCTGCACCGAGTCTTGCCCCTCGCCATGTAACATCTATTACGAGAATATCCCCGGCCCAGCCACCGGGCGCACCTATTCCGGCCATTGGACCTGCGTCGGCACCATCTTTCGCGGCATGAGTGAGGATGGCCCCATCGGCCACGGCGGCCTGTTTGACTGGCGCCTGGGTTTGCGCGGCGGCATGGAGATGAACGCCCTCTCCAATCGTTGGGGGCTGAACCAGTGGGAGCTGATCACTTCCGTCGTGCCCTGGCTGGAGGTCTGCCAGTATTACGGTCTCATCTCAGCATTTAATGGGCTGCGCATGGATTGGCTTTCACCCCAGTTCTGGGCCCAGTTCCTTCACGCCATCGCCTTCCGCGAGGGCCTCGGCGACGCCATCGCCGAGGGGGGCTGGAAGGCCGCCCATGATTTGCGCCTCGGCGAGGAATGGGTCCGCCGCTACTACACCGGCTGGGGCTTCCCCGGCCATTGGGACGGCCACGCCTGTTGGCACAACCCCATTCCTTACCCGTTCTGGCTGGTCTCGGCGCTGCAATGGCTCACCGACACCCGCGACCCTATCCCCAGCGGGCATGGCTATGTCCATGCGGTGGCGCTCTACCAGAACATGTACCGCCCGCCGGAAAAGCAGGCGGAAAACGGCATCACCTGGGAGCACATGCGCGCCATCGCCGAGCGTATCTACGGCAGTGCCGCCTCCTTGGACCCCTATAGCGATTACGAGGCCAAAGCGTCTCCCGGCTTTTATCATACCAAGCGCTCGGTGATGAAAGACTGCCTGCCGGTGGATGA
>JACIWY010000190.1 GCA_014360745.1 Chloroflexota bacterium | reverse complement strand
AACGCCGAACACGGCGACAGGCCCGGGCCCAAAAGCCCCCAAATTGCGACTTGACATTTGTCACCGATGCGCTATAATAGCATCAAAATATTCGGTTTTTCGAATATGGATACTGTGGTCAGCTTAAAGAGCATTATGGAAAAGACGACGTCGACCAAGGCACAACAACGGTTAGGGCGCCTGGCCAAGGCCCTGGCCCATCCCACGCGCTTGCAAATTTTGCATATCCTCACCCAGGGCGAGGCTTGCGTGTGCCACCTGATGACCGTTTTGGGAAAACGCCAGGCCAACGTGTCTCAGCATCTCACCGTGCTGCGCGAGGCCGATCTGGTGGTAGATCGTCGAGAAGGCTTGATGGTTTACTATAGCCTGGCCGATAAGCGCGTGGCCCAAATCATCGCCTTGCTGCGTGAATTAGCCTTGGACGAAGGGGACGTTGTCTTTGGTGCAGTCCCGGCGCTGCCGGTTCCCGGCTGCCCCTGCCCCAAGTGCGCGGGCGCGGATAATTAGGGTAGGGCCGCTCTTTTTTTGTTTATATATATTCGCCAAGGCGAATATAAAATAACCGGTCTTTGGAGGTCAGAAACTGATGAACGTATTCACTTATATGGGGCAGCTCCTGCAAGGCGGGCTCGGCAACCTCGCCGCGTATCTCGCGGCCCACGTGTTGCTCTGCCTATTGCCCGCCTTCTTTATCGCCGGAGCACTGACAGCATTGGTGCCCAAGGAGGCGGTCACCAAATATTTGGGGCGCAACGCGCCCAAGATCATCTCCTATCCTGCCGCCGCGCTGGGCGGCTTTGTCCTGGCCGTGTGTTCTTGCACCATCCTTCCGCTCTTTGCCGGCATCTATAAAAAGGGCGCCGGTCTGGGCCCGGCGATCACCTTTCTGTTCGTGGGGCCGGCCATTAACATCCTGGCGCTCTCTTACACGGGGGTCGCCATCGGCATGGACATCGCCATTGCACGGCTGATCCTCTCCGCCGTGTTCGGCATCGGCATCGGCCTCATCATGGCCCTTATTTTCCGCAAGGCCGATAAAAAGCGCGAGGAAGCCGATAACGCCGCCTTCTCTGGAACGGCCAACGTCCAAGGCCGCATATGGCTGTTCATGTTGCTGCTGTTGGCCGTGCTGATCGCGGGCACTTTACAAGTTGGCCTGTTGACCAACAGCTACGCCCAATTCACCTTGCCCTTCAAAGGTATGGATCAATTCCAAGAGACCCTCTACCGGCTGGTGCCGTTCGACCCCAGTCGAGGCGAGGAGGGCGTCACGGCCCAAGGGGCGATCCTGATCGGCTTGTTGATTCTGATCGGCGCGTCGGCCTGGTTCGGGCTGAATCGCGTGGACGAAGGATACAATCGTTGGACCTGGGTTTCGCTGGCTTTGATCGCCCTAACGCTCCTTGTGGCTGCGGTCAAAATCGTGCCTCATGCCTATGGGCTGGATATCCTGATCACCGGCAAGATGATCGCCGTGGCCGCGGGCATGATCGCCCTCGCCATCATAGGCGCCAAAGCGTTCGACGACTATGAGATGCAAGAGTGGCTGTGGGAAACCTGGCGCTTTGTGAAACAGATCTTCCCTTTGTTGATCGTCGGCGTCTTTGTGGTGGGCGCCATTCGCCCGTTGATCAAACCCGAGTGGATTGAAGCCATCGCCGGAAGCAACACCTTCCTGGGCAATGTGGTGGGCGTGCTCTTTGGTGTGTTCATGTACTTCCCCACCCTGGTAGAGGTGCCCATCGCCAACCTGTTCCTGAGCCTAGGTATGCATCGCGGGCCGCTGCTGGCCTATCTCATGGCCGATCCAGAATTGAGCCTGCAAAGTATCTTGATCACTGCCTCGATCATCGGCAAGCTCAAAGCCTGGGTGTACGTCTTTTGGGTGGCCCTGTTCAGCACGCTGGCCGGCTTGATCTATGGCGCCTGGGTCGATGGAGCCAGCGGCTGGTTGATCTTGGCCTATCTCGCGGCCTTCTTGGCCATCCTGGCGAGCGGACTTTATTTGGCCGGTAGACGGGGACGCCGCCATCCGGCGGCAGTGGCTGAAACGGCCCCTTCGAGCCGTTAGACTGCGCCATATCACTGAACCTGAACGGAAAGGAGCGCAACATGGCTGAATTCCCGGTGGTTTTGGCTACATGCTACGGGGCTTCGAACACTGGCCAGTTAGCCGGGGCCGTCGCCACCGAGCTGGCCAAAGAAAATCCGGATTATTCGCTCGTGTGTTTGCCGGCGGTGGCCATCGATAAGGATACCGGCCTGAACAAGGTTAAAGGAGCCGGCCTGTTTGTGATCATCGAGGGCTGCCCGGTGATGTGCTGCAGCAAGATCGTCGAAGAGCATGCGGGCAGGAAGGCGGATATCCGCGTCGAGATGGTCCAGGACTATGGGGTCAAGAAAGTCTCGGCCCTGGGCTATGACGAGGCGGAGAAAGAAAGCATCAAACAAGATATCAAGAAGCGAATTAAAGAGAAATTGGCAGAAAAAAGACTGGAGGAGGTTCAACACATGGAAATCAAGATTTTGGGCACAGGATGCCCCAAGTGCAGGCGGTTGGAGCAACTCGCGCACGAAGCGGTCGAGGAAGCGGGCATAGAGGCGAACATCGTCCATGTCACGGACATGAACGCCATCATGGCCTACCCGATCACAAGCACGCCGGGGCTGGTTATTAACGAGGAGCTCAAGTCCTCGGGCCGGCTGCCGCGCAAAGAGGAGATCATCGCCTGGCTGCGGGCGGCGCAGTAAGCATCGAGGCCGGGTTAGGGCTAGAAAGGGTTGCCGACTCTCGCATCGGCAACCCTGCCCAGGTTCTGGCTTTGGGCCTGAGAGTATTTGCAGAAATGCGACGCCCAAGATGCTTTCAAACCCAAATCCAGAAGGTGGGCTTCTCCCTTAAGCCAAAGGGGAGGCAGAGACATGCTGGATACAGAGGAGCTGTTGAGGTTGTTGGCTCATCCTTGCAGACGGCGCATTCTGCTGTTGTTAACCGCAGGCGCTTACAATGTCGGTGATTTGCAGCAAGCCCTGGGCAAGCGCCAGGCTTATATCTCGCAGCAGCTTGCCAGACTTCGGCAGGTAGAGGTGGTCGACTGCCAACGCAAAGGGGTCGAGTGCGTATATTCGCTCCGAGACAATGTCAAGGGGTCGATTCTCAGAGGGATGCTCAAACTATCCTCCGCCCTACAAAGCGCCGATCCTGGGTGTACCTTTGTGTTGGCCGGGCGCTCTCGTTCCGAATTGCTACATGCGGTGTACTCGGCGACAAGGGATATCCCGTGTCAAGTCATCGATGTGGTGACCTACGAACCGATGCTTGCAGAATTTGACCGCAGCCTCGATCAAAATGGTCGCCGAGGCTGTGGTCAAAAAGAGGCCCTCCGTCCTTCTATCGTTGCCTTTGCCTTGTGCCCCCAAGGTGGCGAGGGGGCTTGGTCCCCTCCGCATTGTGCTCACGATGTGGCTCTGGCTTTGGGCCACCAAGGCGTTCAGGTCGTTCAAGAGTGCGGGGCCTGTGTCATGGACGAAAACGCATTGGCCGACCGCAAACATCGCCGCGATAGCACGCCGAGGGGGATGAGCGATCTGCCGCGACGAGGGCAACACGCTTTTACTTTCCCGATGGGTTCACAAACAATGCAGGAGCAGCGCGATGTGTAGCCTTCATCGATGCTGTCATGATTGTGAAGCTCATCTGTGCGGCTGCGGCCCTAATTGTCGGTGCGATGCGACGCGCAAATGCAAACCGCGTCGCCGAGGGCCACCTCACAAGCATGCTTGGCACCCCTTTGGGTGCCAAACGTGAGTTGGCCTTTACAGACAAAAGACTGTTTCATTCATAAGGAGACAGAAAATGGCCGAGCAAATGCCTCGTTTTATTATGTGCTTCTGCACGGGTAAATGCCCCGGGTTCGAAGCGCTGGACCTCTGGGATCTGATCAACTATGTGCGCAATGAGCTGGACGTCGAGTATGCCATCGTACACCCTCAGCTCTGCGTAGACGACGGCGATGCCTTCTGGCGCGATTATGCCAAGCCGGGCGTCAAGTACATCGTCGGCGGCTGCGACCCCCGCATGCAGCGCAAGATGTTCAAAGACGCCCTGGCCGAGATCGGCGTGGACTTTGAACAGCAAGTGACCCCTTTGGACCTGCGCAACATGAGCACCACCGATGCTATCAAGAAGGTCACCGAGGCGGTCGAGAAAGTGGCAGAAAGTGCCTAGGATGGGCGAGCCCAAAGGTGAAGGCGGGGGGATGTACGCGGGAATCCCCCGCGAGCGCATCCCCTGGTATCCGACCATCGATGAAGAACGCTGCAGGCCGGCCGAGTGCGCCCAAGAGTGCATCGCCTGGTGCCCACAGGGCGTATATGCCCGGCTGACAGACGGACGGGTTGTCGTGGCCCAGCCGTATGCCTGCACCATGGGGGACATCTCGTGCAGTTTTCAGTGCCCGTTTGATGCCATTCACCTCCCCAGCCAGCGAGACCTGCGCCGAATGCTCAAGGCAATCCGCCAGGAACTCGAAACGCCCTGACCAAAGCGTCGGATAAAGCTCTCGAGGGACGCGCGCTCGTACTATCGCGCGTCCCTCGAGAGCCGGGGCTCACAAGGGCGGCGCAGCAGGAGGTTGTGGATGATGAAAAAATGTTTGACGATCACTTTGTCAGACGAGGAATTGCAGGAGCTCTACCGCGTGATCCTCGATCGCGACAAGGCGGGGGCCTTGGCCTTTATAGACACCCACCTCAAAAAGCAGGTCCATCGATTGATGGAGGGTGGCTGAAAGGTGCTGATCGAGGTGCCCGGTGCGGGCATCACAGAGGTCGGCGGCGAGCTTTTTCGCTCGCGATGATACTCGGACACAAGCCCTTATCCTGCTGCGCAGGCACGTCAGAGCCTGTTATGGCTAATGCCCGCTTATTGGTCTACTAAAGCCTGTACAAGGAGCCAATATCATGAGCACGCAACCCGAAGTGCTTGCAGAGTTGGATGAAAAGTATCAACGTTATCTCGGCATCCCGCGCCATTTGATCCCCTGGTATCCTGGGATCGATGAGGAACTGTGCATCGGGTGCAAGGAATGCATGAATTTCTGCCAGGATGAGGTGTACGCCTTTAATGAAGAGACCCACAAGGTGTACGTGGCCAACCCTTGGCACTGCCAGGTCTATTGTCAGTCATGCACGCATGCCTGCCCGAGAGACGCCATCTCCTTCCCCGATCGGCGGGAGGTCAAGGCGCGTATCCGCGAGCTGCGCGAACACTATCCCCCGGCCTGACGGCCCGGCACAGCCTGCTCCCCGAGCTCTTTGGGGAGCAGGCCCCACCCATCGACAGGGTAAAAGGAGGACAAGGTGAAAGCACAAGAATATCTGGAGCTTCAGTTCGAGAAATTTGCCCTGCGCGTGCCCAAAGGGCTTTGGTATGCCGGGTACGACACCTGGGTCCGCGTGGAAGGCGACGAGGCGGTCATCGGCGTGACCGACTATTTTGAAACCCATGTTGGTGACATCGTTTACATCGAGCCGGCGCCGGTTACTTCTTTCGAGCAGGACGACGTCCTGGCCACCTTGGAAAGCGTCAAGGCGACCGTTGACATCACCTGCCCCGCCAGCGGCGAGGTGATCGCCTTCAACGCCACGCTGCAAGAGCAGCCTCAACTGCTGAACCAGGATCCCTACGGCGAGGGTTGGATCGTGCGCCTGCGCCTGACCGACTGGGAGATGGACCGCACCATGTTGCTTTCTGCGGAAGCTTACCTCAAAGTGATGCAGGACAAAGTCGCCAAAGAGCTCGAACGCGAGCGGGAGGGGGCATAAACATGGCCGTCAGCTACAAAACTTGGGTAAAGCGCACCGGCAAGCGCAAGGGATACCTGACCTGTGGCAACGGCCCGGAGATGGAATTTGGTGCCCCCGCGGGCGCTCACGGGCGCCATGGCTGGATGACGCCTGAAGACGCCTTTGTCGCTGCGGTGAATACTTGTATCCATATGATGTTCCTCTGGGTCGCCGATCGCATGAAGATCGACCTGGTCTCTTACGAGTGCGAGGCCGAGGGGTTCGTCAAGCGCTATTTGGATAAAACCGAAGAATTCACCCACGTCGTTTTGCGCCCCAAGATCACCGTGCGCAACGATGATGGCAGCAAAGTGCGGCGCGCGTTAGAGATCACAAAAAAATACAGCCTGATCGCGGCGTCGATCAAGTCTAGGCTCGACATCGAGCCCGAAATCGTGATCGACAAAACCGCCTGAGATCGCTTATCCGCCAGAGGAGATGGGGGGAGGATCTCCTCTGGCGCTCACCGTCCCTTTCTGCCCTCTTGCAGGCTTTCACAGACCAGACCCGCGAAGCGGTCGAAGCTCTGCCCAATGTGCAAGAGGTCGATGTGATTTTGCTCGATGAACCCTGCGATCCTTCCTGGGTTAAACGCAGATCTTGGGCCCGTGCTGAAGATGGGTATTCTTGTCGAGGGGTGAATAGCTACTTACGGTGCTCTAGTACATGCTGGTGGTCGTGACAATCGAAATCGTGGCCACCTCGAGGGGGATTCGATGATCAGAGTAACGCTCGATCAGGACGGACAAGTGACTCTTCCGCACGCATTCCGCCACCGTCTCCAATTGGAGGCAGGGGAAGAGCTATTGCTCGAAGAGACGGGCACGGCCCTGGTGCTTCACCTCCTCCGCCCCACTATAAACAAGGTGTACGTAGAGCTTACCACGCGCTGTAACTTGCATTGCCGCACCTGCGTGCGCAATGTGTGGGCCGAGCCACAGCAGGACATGACCGCCGATACATTTGAGTGCGTCATCCAGAGCCT
>JACIWY010000019.1 GCA_014360745.1 Chloroflexota bacterium | reverse complement strand
CCGGGCCGTGTATCATGGGGATGCGTGTATCCATCGCAAAAGGACAAGGCCAAAGGAGTTGAGCTGATGAGAAGTATTACTCTGCTACAACCGGGCAGGATCGTCTTTGGCCAGGGATGCGCCGCCCAGTGTGCCCAGGACTTGCTCGCCCGAGGAGCCCGTCGCGTGTTTCTGGTCAGCAGCCCTCCGCTTACAGCTTTGTATGCGCCATTGGCCGAAGCGTTGCGGGCCGGGGGGGCTGAGGTATATGTCCACGCCGAGATCGACCGCGAGCCCACGGTGCGCATGGCCGAGGAGGCGGTGGCCGCTGCGCGCGCCTTTGTGCCCGATGCCGTGGTGGGCCTGGGCGGAGGCAGCGCGCTGGACGTGGCTAAGGTGGTCGCCGCCCTTCACGACGGCAGCCAAACGCCGGGCGAGATTCTGGGCATCGGCCTGCTGAGCGGGAGGCGGACTTATCTGACCTGCCTGCCCACCACCGCCGGCACCGGCAGCGAGGTCTCGCCCAACGCCATCCTATTGGACGAGGCAGCCTCGCTGAAAAAAGGCGCCGTCAGCCCTTTCTTGGTGCCCGATGCCGCCTATGTCGATCCGTTGCTCACCGTGTCCATGCCTCCCCCATTGACCGCGGCCACCGGCATGGACGCCATGTGCCATTGTGTCGAATCATATTTGAACTTGAACCCCCACCCCATCGTCGATCTCTATGTGTTAGAGGGGATCCGCCTCATCGGGGCCAACTTGCGCCGCGCCGTGGCCGATGGCAAAGACATCGAGGCGCGGGAAAAGATGGCCTTGGGCAGCCTTTACGGTGGCTTGGCGCTCGGCCCGGTGAACACCAACGGCGTGCACGCCCTCTCTTATCCTTTAGGCAGCGCGTTTCATGTGGCTCATGGCATTTCAAACGCCGTGCTGCTGCCCTATGTGTTAGAGTTCAACCTGCCGGCCATGCCCCAGCGTTATGCCGAGGTGGCCCGAGCGCTGGGAGCGCCGGAGGGCGCCACAGTGGAAGAGACGGCGCGCAACGGCATAGAAACGCTGAAACGGCTCAGCGCCGACGTGGGCATCCCGGAACGCATGTCGGCGCTGGGCGTGCCCCGCGATGCCCTGCCCGGCATGGCCGAGGCGGCTTACACCGTGCAACGGCTGCTGCGCAACAACCCGCGGCCTATGACGGTGGCAGATATTTTCCAAGTGTACGAGAAGGCGTATTAAGTGGCCGGAAGGCGAGGAGGCAACGGCCCCCTTCGCCCGCGGCTTTTATACCGCCTCTTACAGCCCTTCCTTCACGTCTGTCGCCTCGGGCTCGGTATTCCATAGGCGACGCATCTCCGCACAGCGTGAGAGAAGCTTGTCCAATTGCCCCTGTTGGTCGTCCTCGGCCACACCGCCGAGGACGTTGTCGCGCAGTTTGTCGTGCACACTGGTAAAGTCGTCACGTCGAGATTCAAATCCGGGCACGCAAGGAGTATAATCTTTTCTCGACGCAAGGCTTTGCGAGTCGATCCGAGCGGGTTTTGTGACCCGCCCTACACCAACGCGCCATCGACAGATCCCAACTACGGAGTTGACCCTATGCCCATCAAAAGTATTTACACCCTTGCCGTACACGCCGGCGAACGCGGCCCTATTTCTCCTTTCCGCCCGGTGACCACCTCGATCCATCCTTCCGTGGGGTATCTGGCGCCCAGCATGGAAGACCTGGACGCCGTCTTTGGCGGCGAACGAGAGGGCTATGTGTACCAACGCTACGCCAACCCCACGGTGAACGCCTTTGAACAGGCGGTCGCCGCCCTGGAAGGGGGAGAGGCGGCCGTAGCCTATGCGTCGGGGATGGCCGCCGTGCACGGGGCGTTGTTGAGCGCGCTGATGACCTCCGGCCGTCGGGCGCTCGTCTCCGCGAGCGATGTCTACGGCGCGACCTATGCTGTGCAAGCCGGTTTGCTGAGCCAACTGGAGGTACAAACCACCTTCGTGGACATCACCGACCTGAACGCGGTGGCCGAGGCGGTTTCGGCGACCAAGCCCGCGGCGCTGATCTGCGAGATTCTCTCCAACCCGTTGCTCAAAGTGGCGGACGTGCCTCGCCTGGCCGAGATCGCCCACAGCGCCGGCGCGGCGCTCATCGTCGATAACACCTTCGCCACCCCCTATCTGTTCCGCCCCCTGGAGCATGGCGCGGACTATGTCTTGCATTCGGCCACCAAGTACTTGGCCGGTCACGGCGATGTCTTGGCCGGGGTGATCGTCTGCTCGGCGGAACGTGCCCGCGACCTGCGCGCCCGGCAGATCCTTCTCGGCGCCAACCTCGGCCCCCAGGAGGCCTGGCTGGCCCTGCGCGGCTTAAAGACCTTGGCCTTGCGCCTGCGGCAACAGTGCGCGAATGGCCAGGTGGTGGCGGAATGGTTGGCCGCCGAGCCGCGGGTGGCGCAGGTGCATTACCCAGGGTTGGCTACCCACCCTCAGCACGAATTGGCCGGCCGGCTTTTCGGATCGCGCGGCTATGGGGGTATGATGAGCTTTGCCCTGGCCGGCGCCAGGCGGGCGGACATCTTTCGCTTTATGGAGGCGCTGGAGCTGGTGTTGCCGGCGACGACGCTGGGCGATGTCCATAGCTTGATGCTGTATCCGGCGCACTCTTCGCATCGCGCGTTGCCGCCGGAGATGCGTGAGGCGTTGGGGATCGGCGAGGGCTTGGTGCGGCTCAGCGTGGGCATCGAAGACGCGGACGATATTTTGCAAGATTTGAAACAGGCGATGGAGAAAATCTGAGCAAACCAGGCGATTGCCTGGCTTATGGGCGCATGTTATAATCTTTGGCCAAGAGGATCGGACACACCTTGTCGGGGGAAGACGGGTATGGCAAAAGACCCGATGCGGCCTTCGGCCGACGAGCCGGCCGAAGGCAAGGCCCAAGAGCATGTGCAGCGTTTGCTAGGCCGTGGGATCGCGGCGGCGCGTCGAGGAGATCGAATTCGCGCGCGGCGCTATCTGGAGGAAGCGCTGGCCCGCGATCCGACGAGCGAAGAAGCCTGGCTTTGGTTGGCTGCGTTGAGCGAAGATGTCGATGTGGCGCGCGCCATGTACGAGCGGGTGTTGGCGCTGCATCCCGCAAGCGCGCGGGCCCTCGAGGCGCTGCGCCAGCTCGATGAACGGGCCAGGAGCCAAAGACTCCCTCGGGCCGAGGCTACGCCCTCTCCTTCCCTGGAGGAGGCGGAGCCGGAAGGCGTGCCGCTCTTGCCGGAGCCCGGGGCGCTGCCCGAGCCCGTTGCACCGCCGAAGGACGAGCCGGAGGGACCGGCCTTGTTCGTCCCACCGTGGGAGGTGAACACGCCCATCCCGATCATGCCGGACGAGGCCCGAGCCCGGCTGCGGCGGGATGAGCGCGAGGAGGAACATAGGGCAACGTCCGGCTCCGCGGAGGGTGGACCCTTGGCCCAGTCGGGCGAGCCCAAGCCCGTTCGATTACGTGGCGCACGCCGGAAGGCAGGCGAGACGCCAGGCGCCGTGGCCGAGTCGGTCGGACAACCCCGAGAAGAGCGAGCCTCTTCCTCGCTGGCCGAGTCGTCGTTGCAACCGGAGGAGGCCGGGCCGGCCTTCGAGCCTCTGGGTAAGGCGGAGCTTTTAAACCAACGCTGGCTGCATAACGGCGTCATGCTGTTCATGTTGGCCTTTGTCCTCGTGGGTTCGGCGTTGGTGCTCATGGTGGCCGGGGATGACAGCCGCGCCGATCAGGTGCGGGTGGCGTTGGGCGTGATCACGCGCACGCCCACCATCACCAATACGCCGACGCATACGCTCACGCCCACGGCTTCGCCTACGCTCACGCGCACGCCGACCTCCACGCCTACGCGAACGTTGACGCCGAGCCTGACCCTTTCACCAACCATGACACATACCCCGGCGCCGACGCCCACCCCCAAATGGCTGACCAAGACCTATCTGCCCTTGCCCACGGAGGGCAAATGGATCGAAGTGGACCTGACGAAACAACGCTTGTTCGCTTATGAGGGCACCCAAGTCGTTTACGAGGCGCAGATCAGCAGTGGAAAGCGGTTCACGCCGACGATCAAGGGCAAGTTCCGCATCAAGCAAAAGATCGAGTCGCAGCTCATGACCGGCCCGGGCTATTATTTGCCCAATGTTCCCTATGTGCAATATTTTTACGCCGCCTACGCACTGCATGGCGCGTATTGGCACAATCGTTGGGGCACGCCGACCAGCCATGGCTGCGTGAACCTTAAACACGAAGACGCCAAATGGCTGTATGAATGGACCGATCCGGTCGTACCGGAGGGGGCCAAGAGCGTCAATGCGACACGCGACAACCCCGGCACTTGGGTGTTGATCCATGACTGATGCCCGGTGCGCCGGCCTCGTCTGGAGGGCGCCATGGCCACGTTAACGCTTCCTGGGCTCGTCGATGCGCATGTTCATCTGCGCCAGCCCGGCGCAGCGCACAAAGAAGATGTGCTGTCGGGCACCTCGGCGGCGTTGGCCGGCGGCTTTGTGCTCGTTTTGGACATGCCCAACACCCGCCCCCCGACGGTCGATCGGCAGACGCTGGCGCACAAGCGGCGCTTGTTCGAGGGCCAGGCCGTTTGCGACTATGGCTTCTTTGCCGGCTATACCGGCGGCGGCCTTCGAGAGCTGCTCGATATTGCCCCGTTTGTCGTGGGTTTGAAGTTGTATCTGGACGAAACCTTTGGCCAGATGACCTTGGGCGACGATCGGGCGTTGGCAGCGGTGTTCGAGGCCTGGCCTGGCCCCGGCCCTATCGCCGTTCACGGCGAGCCTCCTTCGATCGGCGTCGCGCTCAAGTTGGCGGCGCGTTACCACCAGGCCCTCCATATCTGTCATGTGCCCCATCCTGATCTACTGCTGGACATCGATAGGGCCAGACAAGGTGGCGTGACGGTAAGTTGCGAGGTCACTCCCCATCATCTCTTTCTCTCGATCGAGGATGAGGCGCGGCTGGGCCCCTTTGCCCGTATGAAGCCCCCGCTGCTGGCCTCCCCTCTCGTGGCGCTTTTTTGGGAGCGGCTCGATTTGGTAGATGCGATCGCCAGCGATCATGCGCCGCACACCGTGGCGGAAAAGGAGTCGAGCCAGTCGCCACCGGGCGTGCCCGGCTTAGAGACGACATTGCCCTTGCTGCTGCGGGCGGTCGATGAGGGACGGCTGAGCTTGGAGCGGCTGGAAGCGTTGTTGCATACCAATCCTCTGCGCGTCTATGGCCTGGCTGCCCCAGAGGCTGCTCGGGTCACCGTAGAGCTAGGGGAGCCGTATCGATTGCCTTTCGGCGGCTATCGGACGCGTTGTGGCTGGTCGCCCTTTGTGGGGCAGTGGGCTCTGGGCCGGGTGATGGAGGTGATTCTGCGCGGCCGGCCAGTGTGGCGCGATGGGCGTTCGTTGGTTCGGCCCGGCTATGGTCAAGAGGTTAGACGCGCGGCCCCCGCGTTACAAGTGGGGCGGGAGGAGGGTTACCATGCCAATTCGTGAAGATGGACAAAAGGTCGTTGGTTTGGCACCGAGCCGGCAAAGCAGCTTTTACGGGCGGGATATCGTTTCGGTGCGCCAGTTCAGCCGCGAAGATTTGGCCTATATCATGGGCGTGGCGGACGAGATGCGCAGCATCGTGAAACGGGTGGGCGCCACCGATCTGCTCAAGGGGTATGTGTTGGCCAACCTGTTCTACGAACCGAGCACGCGCACCTCTTCGTCGTTCATCGCCGCCATGCAGCGGCTGGGGGGGGCGGTGATCCCCATTCATGGCGTGCAATACTCGTCGGTTAGCAAAGGGGAATCGTTGCCCGATACGATCCGCACGTTGGAATGCTATGCCGACGTGATCGTCCTGCGCCATCCGGAGGTGGGCGCCTCGGAGGTCGCCGCGCGCTATTGTAGCAAACCGGTCATCTCGGCCGGCGACGGCATCGGCGAGCATCCTACCCAAGGTCTGCTGGATTTGTACACCATTTATACCGAATTGGGCACCATCGATGGCCTGCATGTGGCCATGGTCGGAGATCTGCGCAACGGGCGCACGGTGCATTCCCTGGCGCGTCTGCTGCGGCTCTATGACACGCGGTTGAGCTTTGTGGCCCCCGATTTGTTGCGCCTGCCCGAGGAGATCAAGGAGGAGTTGCTCGCGGCTGGGCGGCCGGTGGCCGAGACGGATCGCGTGGAAGACATTATCGCCAATGTGGATGTGCTCTATGTAACGCGGGTGCAAAAGGAGCGCTTTGCCGATCTGCGGCTGTATGAAGCGGTAAAAGACTATTACGAGATCACGCCGGAGCTGATGGCTCAGGCGCGCGAAAAGATGGCGCTCATGCACCCCCTGCCACGGGTGGGCGAGATCCACTATGACGTTGACGATGACCCTCGCGCCGCCTATTTCCGCCAGATGGAGAACGGCATGTATATCCGCATGGCCCTGTTGGCTGCCGTGTTGGGAAAGGCCTAGGCATGACGTTTTGGGAGAAGCTGGTCGACAGCATCAAGGCGCGTTCCAGCCTGCTGTGCGTGGGGCTCGATCCCGTTGTGGAGCGCATCCCTCGCCGCTACGAGAGCGTCGCTGCCTTTAACCGAGCTGTTGTCGACGCCACGGCGCCTTTTGCCTGCGCCTACAAGCCGAACATCGCCTTTTACGAGGCGCTGGGGCAACAGGGGTTGGATGCTCTGCGCGAGACGATGGCCTATATCCCGCAAGACATCCCCGTCATCTTGGATGCCAAGCGCAACGACATCGCTTCAACGGCGCAGGCCTATGCCCGCGCCGTCTTTGAGATCTGGGGAGCGGATGCGGTGACCGTCACCCCCTACCTCGGCGCGGACGGCGTCGTGCCCTTTCTTCAGTATGAGGATCGAGGGGTGTTCCTCTTGTGCAAGACGTCCAACCCCTCTGCGGGCGAGATCCAGGACTGGAGCCAGGCCGGTTTGCCGCTATACCGTCGTGTGGCTGACCTGGCTTTGCGCTGGAGCGCGGGGCGTGAGGTCGGCCTGGTCATGGGGGCCACCTATCCGGAAGCCATCGCCGAGATCCGTCGGCGTTCGCCGCAGACTTGGTTTCTGATCCCAGGGGTCGGGGCCCAGGGGGGCGACTTGGAGGCGGTGTTGCGCGCGGGGCTGCGCGCCGACGGTTTGGGCGTGCTTATTAACGCTTCGCGCAGTGTTCTCTATGCTCAGGATCCGGGCGAGGCAGCCCGCGAGCTGCGCGATCTCATCCGAACGACACAGCAAGCTCTGGGGGGCGAGAACACATCGACGGGAACGCCTCATCCCTATATAGAGCTATGCCGGGGCCTCTACGACGCCGGCTGCGTGCGCTTTGGCGATTTCACGTTGCATTCCGGCGCTTGGTCGCCGGTGTATATCGACCTGCGGCTCTTGGTGAGCCGCCCGGAGCTTTTACAACAGGTCGCCGGAGTATATGCCCGGCTTCTGCGTGGGCTCACCTATGAACGCATCGCGGCTGTCCCGTATGCTGCCTTGCCTATCGGTACGGCGGTCTCGCTGCTCACCGGCGATCCCTTGATCTATCCGCGCAGGGAGGTCAAGGCCTATGGCACGCGCCGTGCCGTGGAGGGCGAATTTCGCCCTGGGGAGCGGGCGCTGTTGCTCGATGACCTGATCAGCAGCGGCGGCAGCAAATTGGAGGCCATCGCCGCTTTGGAGGCGGAGGGGTTGGTGGTGAAGGATGTGGTGGTGTTGATCGATCGGGAGCAAGGAGGGCGCCAGGACCTGGAGGCCCATGGGTATCGGCTACATGCCGCGCTGACCCTGCGCGGTTTGGCCGAGACATTGGCCGAGGATGGCCGGTTGTCTGGCGAGCAGGCTCGAAAAGTGATCGACTATCTAGAGCAGGGCGGCGGATGATCGATCTCTCGGTGGAGCTGTGCGGCGTCACACTACGCAATCCCTTTGTGTTGGCTTCCGGCATCTGGGGAAGCTGCGCCGGCACGTTGGCGAGAGCGGCGCGCGACGGCGCCGGTGCGGTCACGGCCAAATCGTGTAGCCTAGAGCCGCGCGCTGGCCATCCTAATCCGACGGTGTTGGCCTGGCGCGGTGGGTTGATCAACGCCATCGGCCTGTCGAACCCGGGGGCCGTGGCGCAGGTTGCCATCTTGCGCGAGGCCCGCAAGCGCCTAGTGCCGCTAGGGGCGCCTCTCATTGCCAGTGTGTTCGCCGAATCGCCGGCCGACTTTGGTCGGGTGGCCGAGGTGGTGGCGCAGGCAGAGCCCGATTTCATCGAGCTCAACATCTCTTGCCCGAACGTGGAAAGCGAGTTCGGGCGCCCCTTCGCGCTGGAGCCGCGCGCTGCGGCACAGGCCACAGCCGCCGCGCGTCGAGTCTATTCGGGCCGGCTGTTGGTCAAGCTGTCGCCTAATGCGCCGGATATCGTGCAAGTGGCCCGTGCGGTGGTGGATGCCGGGGCCGATGGCTTGACGGCCGTGAACACGCTGGGCCCGGGGATGATCATCGACGTCCATGCCGGGTGCCCCGTGTTGGCCAACGTGGTGGGGGGCATATCGGGCCCGGCCTTGTTGCCCATCGCGGTGCGTTGCGTTTACGACCTGGCCCGAGCGGTGAATGTGCCCATCATCGGCACGGGCGGGGTCGGCAGTGGTGCAGACGCCATGCAAATGATCATGGCCGGCGCGACGGCGGTGGGGGTCGGCTCGGCGTTGTACGCTGAGGGCAGCGCCGTCTTTCGGCGGCTGATCGATGAGTTAGCCTCGTTGATGAGCGCGGAGGGATATGCCGATTTGAGCTTCAGAGGGTGCGCGCACCATGTCTGATGGATATCGGGCGCTGCGCATCGTCCGGCGGATTGTAGAAGGAACGGCTGGTGTCACTCTGGAGTTGGAGGGCAGCATCGAGGCCGAACCCGGCCAGTTTGTGATGGTCTGGTTGCCGCGCATCGAGGAGCGGCCCTTTAGCCTGGTTGACACCGACCCGCCGACCCTTACCATCGCCTGTGTGGGGCCTTTTACCCGCGCTCTCTGTGCGCGCAGAGAGGGGGAGCGACTTTGGATCCGCGGGCCTTATGGGCGAGGCTATGACTTAGTGGGGGAGCGTCATCTACTCCTCGGCGGCGGGAGCGGCGCGGCTTCGTTGGCGTTGTTGGCGCGAAGGGCCTTGGCCATAGGCCATCAAGTGAGAGCGGTGCTGGGGGCGCGTTCCGCCTCGCTGCTCATGTTGCCCTGGAAGTTGCGCGCTCTGGGGTGCGAGGTGATTTTAGCTACCGACGATGGCTCGGCGGGATTTCAGGGGACAGCCTTGCAGGCCGCGGAGGCCCATAGTCTGTTCGATCTTTGCGATAGTGTGTACACCTGCGGCCCGGAGGCGATGCTGCGCGCCGTTTGTTCTCGCGTGCAGGAACTGAGTCTACCCGGCCAGGTCAGCCTGGAGCGCACGATGAAATGCGGGTTGGGCGTCTGCGGTGTTTGCCACGTGGGCGACCGACTCGTCTGTCGCGATGGGCCCGTCTTTGCCTGCCAAGAGCTTGTGTCTCTATGGGCTCCGGAAGCGGATCAAGTGTCGAGCACCGAGCCCGATAGGGCTTGTGGGCCCATCGCTTAGAATTTGACGATGCCCAGGTAGCGCAGCGAGAGGACCGCGAGAATCACGCCGAGAGCGACGCGCACAAAGCGGTCGCCGCGTTCCACAGACATGCGCGCGGCGATCCAGGCGCCGACCCCGTTCCCCACCGCCAATACAAAGCCCAGGATCCAGTTCACCTGGCCGCGTAAAGCCAAAGTGAGGAGCGCAAAAAGGGTATAGGTGCCCACAATAAAGACCTTGTGGCTGTTGGTGCGCACCAGGTCGAGGCCCGCCACCAGAACCAGCGCGGCGATGAGCAAAAAGCCGACCCCCGCTTGTATCGCGCCCCCGTAAAAGCCGATGGCCAGGAAAACCACATAGCTCAAGATCCTGCGCCCGGGGGTGAATATCACCTCTCTGCCGTGAAGCCATTTCTGTGGGTTAAGGATCAAGATGGCCAGCATCATGAGCATGGCCACGCCCATGATCCGGTAGAAAATCGTCTTGTCCAGGTTGGTGACGAAATAAGCGCCCAGGATCGCCCCCACGAGAGCGGGCACGGCAAAATGGAGGCTCTGACGAAAGTCCGACACACCCTTGCTGCGGAATCCCGCGACGGCCATGATGTTCTGCACCTCGACGGCCACGCGGTTGGTGCCGTTGGCGACCAGGATGGGCAGGCCGGCGAATTCAAGCGCGGCCAGCGTCAGGAAAGAACCACCGCCGGCGATGGTATTCACAAAGCCAGCGATAACCCCAGAACCAAGGATCAAGGCGATTTGCAGCAAGGTAACTTCCATATATCCTCCATCGGTGGGCAGGGCCAATACAACGGGCCGATTATATGTGGAGAGGCCGGAAGGTGCAACTTGGAGGGCAGAAAGCTCGACCGTATAATTGCTGGTCACATACTGCAGAGGGTGGTGCTTGGTGGCGAAGAGCAAAGCCGATAAGTGTGAGCCCGTGACGGCAGAGGCCAAGGCGCAGGAGCTGAGCTGCCTCTTGAGGGCATTGGGTTGGGCGGCAGTGGCCTTCTCCGGTGGCGTAGATAGCTCTTTCTTGTTGGCTGCAGCGGTGGAGGCCCTGGGTGCCGAACGCGTGTTGGCCCTGACCGCCGATTCGCCCCTGCTTCCGCGCCGAGAGTTGCAACGCGCATCGCAGGTGGCAGCCGAGTTGGGGGTACGTCATCAGGTGATCCTCTTTGACGAGTTGTGTATCCCGGAAGTGGCCGAGAACCACCCTCGGCGTTGTTATTTTTGCAAAAAGGCGCGCTTCACCGCCTTGCAAGAACTCTTGCGTGCGCATCCGGGTATGGTCTTGCTTCATGGTGAGAACGCCGATGACGCGGCGGACTATCGGCCCGGCAGCGAGGCGGCCCGCGAGCTGGGCGTGCGCGCGCCCCTGGCGGAGGTGGGGCTGACCAAGGCCGAGATCCGCTTTCTTTCGCGTCGGCGTGGGCTGAGCACCGCGGACCTGCCCGCAGCCGCCTGTCTGGCGACGCGTTTCCCCTATGACACTCGCCTGACCCTCGAAGGTTTGGCGCGGGTTGAACGGGCCGAGGAGGCACTGCACGACGTGTTGGGGCCGATTCAAGTGCGCGTCAGAGACCATTTCCCGATGGCGCGCATTGAGGTGCCTCCGGCCGAGATAATGAGAGTCGCTGCGGAGGGACGTCGGGGTTTGATCGTGGGGGCGCTTCGGGCGCTTGGTTATCTCTATGTTACCCTGGATCTGGCGGGTTATCGCATGGGAGCAATGAATGAGCCACTCGAGCCAAAATCCGGTTGAAGCCTATGAAAATCGCTCTCGCGTGCGGTTGGAAGAATGTCACCTCGAAGAGGTGCCCTTCGCCGTCCCCGACCTGAAGCGGGAACGGCGCAAAGGGGCGCCGGAGATCGTTTTGTGCGACACCAAATCGGTGGAACAAGCGCTGGCCATCGCTGCTGCCCTTTTAGAACGGACCGGGCGCGCTATTTTGAGCCGGGTGCCGGAGGAGCTCCACACAGCCCTTTGTCGGATCTATGGTATGGAGGGATTCCGCTGGTACAGCGCCTCGCGCATGGCCGTCTTGCGCAAAGGGCCGCCGGTTGAGGCGACGGGGGGCCGCGTAGGTATCCTCACCGCCGGCACATCGGATCAACCTGTGGCTGAGGAGGCCGCCGTCATCTGTCAAGAATTGGGTTGCGAGGTCAAGCTGTTTTACGATGTGGGTGTCGCCGGCTTACACCGACTTTTTGGCCCTCTGCGAGAGTTGATCGAAGAGGCCGATGTGGATGTCATCATAGTGGCGGCGGGTATGGACGGAGCGTTGCCCTCGGTCGTGTCCGGCTTGGTGGATATTCCGGTGATCGGCCTGCCGACCTCCGTGGGCTATGGTTACGGTGGCAAGGGTGAGGCGGCTTTGATGTCGATGTTGCAAACTTGTTCCCCTGGGCTGGCCGTGGTCAACATCGACAACGGCATCGGCGCGGGCATCATGGCCGCGCTGATCGCCAATCGCGTTGCCGCAGCCCGACGTGGTGAAAAGTAGCTTGCGATGGGCGAGCGAGAAGAGCGCCAATTCGAGATGGTCGCGTTGCTCGAATGCAATTTGGACGACATGACCGGCGAGGAGCTGGGCTATGCCTTGGAGCGCCTGTTGGTGGCAGGTGCCCTTGATGTGTGGTTCACGCCCATCGAGATGAAAAAGAGCCGCCCGGCCATCCTGTTATCGGTGCTCTGTCGGCCTGCGGACGCCGACCGCTTGAGCGAATGGGTATTGCGCGAGACCACGACCTTGGGCGTGCGCCGGCAGATGTTGACGCGACTGGTCGCCGAGCGCCGCATCGAATCGGTCACAACCCCCTTTGGCCCTGTTCGTTGCAAGCTCAAGATCGTGGGTGGGCGTGTGATGGCCGCGAAACCCGAATTCGAGGATTGCGCGGCCATTGCCAGAGAGCGAGGACTCAGCTTACACACCGTGCTGCGGATCGCCGAACAGGCCTGTAGCGCCCACCTGGGCGTAGATTCCCCACCCACGGATTCAGTGGGCGCCGAATAGCCGGCGCATCTGGCTTCCCCCTTCGGCACCGTCTCAGGCGAAGAAGGGCACCAGCCATTCCTCGGCGATCTCGAGGCCAAAGCCAGGGCCGTCGTTGGGCACCGTCCAGCCATCTTTGGGCACGGGCGTGCCGGGGATGCGGGCCACCTCTTCCAGAGGGACACCTGGCGGAGAGGCGATAAAGAACTCGGCCCAAGGCATGTTGGGCATGGCACAGGTGAGGTGTTGCCCGTACGATTGGTTGGCGCCTCCGTGTAGGATGACGGTCAGGCCGGCGGCGTCGGCCATCTCGGCGATGCGACGGGCAGCGGTGAGCCCTCCTACCCAGTTGATGTCCGGCTGGAGGATGTCGAGCGCCTTCTGCTCGATAAGCCAGCGGAAAGGCCACGGGGTGTACATGTGTTCGCCGCTGGCCAACGTCTGCCAGGGTAGTCGTTGGCGCACGGCCACATGGCCTTCCAAGTCTTCGGGAATCAGGAACTCTTCGATCCATTTGAGACGATAGGGGCGCAACCTCTCGGCCAGGCGCACGGTGTATTCGACGTCAAAGGCCATGTAGCAATCGAGCATGATCTCTACGCCGTCGCCCACCAATTCGCGCGTCTTGGCCACCAGGGCTTCGTTCTGCTCCAGCCCCCAGAGGCCATCGGCCGGCCCATAGGGACAGGCCAGCTTCACCGCCTTAAAGCCCAACTCGATCTGCCAGTCGGTGTCGTTACCGGTGGCATAGGTAAAGATACGTTCGCGCAGCGGGCCACCGAGAAGTTCGTACACCGGCTTGCCCAGCAGCTTGCCTGCCAAATCCCAGAGGGCCAGATCGACACCGCTCATGGCCACCGAGGCAAGCCCTACGGTGCCATAGGGTTTGGACATGCGAAACATCATGTCCCACAGGCGTTCGATGGCCAGCGCCTCTTGCCCGACCAGATGGGGGGCAAAGTGGTCTTCGATGATCGCGGCCACCGGCCGACCGAAAGAACAGGCGCCGAGGCCGAACGTGCCGTCTTCAGCCGTGACCTTGACCCACACGCCCGGCCATTTGGGTTGCCAGAGGCTGCGGTGGCGTTTGTACTCCGGGAACTTGGACATGGGGTTGGCCACCTCGGCGTCCTCGGCCCAGGGCGGCCTTCGCGGCCGGCTTTTGGGCGCTGAGGGGGGCAAATGCAGACGCATCGCTTCCACCGATTTGATCTTCATACAAACCTCCTAATTTTCGTCTTACGAGCGCCGACGGGGTGTCGTGCACCACACGGATACCGTCGAGCGCAGCCTATTCACTTTTGAGAGCGGCGTCAATCTCTGAATAGGGGCCCGGAGGGGAGCCAGCCCCAATGTTAGGGGCGGCGGATTCTGATCCGCGCCTGCCTGCGCAGGCTGCAGATAGAAGGCGACCAGAAAGTCGGCCAAGTGAGACTTGCATTTTGGCCTGTCTGGAGTATACTAATGGCACGATCCCTGCGATGTTCGTGATGCTCTGATTGGTATTGAGCCAACGGTTCTGTATAGGGAGCCTAGTTCCAGTGGCGAGTTCTGTATGGATTGCTATCTATCTGAACCGCCGGACGGGCACCCACCTGCGATTGCAGGTTCATTACTAAGCGAGCACACGGCACCGCGGGGATTCTTGTTTTGCTCTACCCCACTTGGCAAAAGCAGGTCGCCATGCTAGAATGCGCCGCACTATAGCAGGCAGACACAAGGAGGAAGCTGAGTGCTCAAGTTGCTGCTTAAGCACCCATGGGCCGAACGTATCGTCAGTCTCGTGCTCGTCCCCGTTCTGCTGATCTCTTCGCTTTGGTTGCCCCCTATATCGTTGGGAGCCCGCCTCTTTCATACCGATTTACCTTTAGTTACGCCCGGTGGAGGCGTCATTCAAGGGCCTCACGGCGCCCGCCTCTCTATCCCGGCCGGCGTGGTGAGCAAGCGTTCGCGCCTCTCTTTTGACGCTCTGACCGGCAGCGACCTGGCCGCGGCCTCTATGACGAAGCGTGGATCGCTTTTGGCTGCGGTGAGCGAGAGCCAGGGGGCCAAGATCTCCGCCGACGATCCCGAATTCGCCGCCCTGCAACAGTTGCCGGCGGGCCTCGTCGCCTATGAGCCGTTCTACCGTCTGGCCGCCTATGGAGATATGCCCCGTGGGGGCAGGGTCTCGTTACCGGTGCCTTATGAGCTGGCCGCCGTGGAGACCGCCGATCTTTTCGGTTGGGATGGCCAATCGTGGAGATGGCTCCCCGCGCAATTGTCTCCGGATCGACTGACGCTCTCCGCCCAGCTTGGCGATATGCCGACCTTGTTGGTCATCGCCCAACAGCAACCCGGCAAGCTGCGTCTGGGCCTCCAAGTCGTCAGCGAGGAACCGGCGGTCGCCGGGCTGAAACAGGTACGAGACCTGGCCAACCTGGCTGTTGGAGGGTTGGTACTCCAAGGAGACGGCACGTTTGCGGGGCAAACGGCGGTTCTTGCTGCGCCGCAGGGCGTCCGTTTGTTGTTACGGGTGACCGATATTCAAGATGGTGTGGTGCGCAGTGACCTGGTGGATAATATCATTATCAACGCCGACCTGGTTGAGGCGCATGTGGATGAGATCGTGTCGGCGGCAGGCTCTTTTGCCGGCGTCGATCTGGATTATCAAGGGGTGGATCCCTCTCTTCGAGCCGAGTTCACGGCTTTTGTCGAGCGGCTGGCAGCCGAGCTTCGTGCGGTACGCAAGACCCTGGTAGTAAACGTGGATGCGCCCATAGCCTCGGGAATGGATTGGGACACAGGCGCTTATGATTGGCGCCGCCTGGGAGAACTGGCCGATGTGATCCGTATTCCGGTCCCGGCGGAACCCGAAGCTTACGAATCGGGCGGCGATCTGGATGCGTTGCTGACCTATGCCGTTGGCGAAATCGACCGGCGCAAAATCGACCTGGCGCTGAGCGCCTATAGCTTGGATAGGGTTGGTGAGGCGGTGTTGCCGGTGACATATGCCGGGGCGTTGGGTAACCTGGTGCGCGAGATCGCCGCCGATGATGCCGACGGCCTTCTTTTGCCGGGGGAGGCATTGCATCTGGCCTTGCGTGCTGTGGAGGGCATCGAGATCCAATATGACCCTCGGGCACAGCTTTACTGGTTCACCTATCGTGACGCGGCGGGCAAGGAACACACGGTGTGGCTATCCACGGCCACGCGCATCGCCAAGCAACTTCAATACGTGAACCAATATGGCTTGGGCGGAGCGGTGATCGAGGGCGCGCTGGATGCCGAAAACGATGCCGAGATCCTCGCCGTGGCGCAGAGTTATAGCGAGATGCGGGCCGCCGCCGAGGGCGCCGCGGCCAAAGTGGTGGGCTTGGGCGGCGCGGTGGCGCCCGCTGCTGCCGTGGCCGAAGAGAAGTTCGCTTTCGTGTGGACGATCCAAGATAGCGCCGGCAACACGCTAGACCGCCAAGTATTCCCCCTGACCGATCCGAATTGGGTTTGGACTGCGCCCAACAACCCGGGGAACTATATCATTCGCGCGGCGGTTTCGACCGACGGCGGCGAGACGGACCTCGGCGCTCGGGCGCAGGTGAACGTCCAGGTGCCTACGCCGACTTTTACGCCTACGCCGACGGCCACACCGACGGCGACGCCTACCGATACCCCTACCCCGACGCCTACGCCGACCAACACGCCGACCCCTAGGCCTAGGCCCGTGGTCGCCGCTGGCGAAGCACCGGCCCGTGTGGGCGGATACTTTGGCTATGGCGTTCAGGCGGCGATGGTGACCGATACCAACACCCAGCGCATTATGGATCATGTCAAGGCCATGGGCTTTAACTGGGTCAAACAGCAGGTGGAATGGTTCCGTTACAACCCGGGCCCAGGGCAGTACGAATGGGGTCCGTTGGATCGCATCGTCGACTCGGCGAACGCCAACGGCGTCAATGTGCTCTTTAGTGTGGTCAAGGCGCCCAAATGGGCTCGGCCGCCGGGAGATACCGATGAAGGGCCGCCGGCCGATCCCAATACCTACGGCGAGTTTTTGAAGGCGATGGCCGCGCGCTATAAGGGGCGAGTCAAGGCCTACGAGATCTGGAATGAGCAGAACCTTTATTACGAATGGGGTGGCCGTGGCCACAAGCTGAGCGCCGCTCGCTATGTCGAATTGCTCAAAGTGGCCTACAGGGCTATCAAGTCGGTGGACCCGGGCGCGGTGGTGGTGAGCGGTGCGCTGACGCCCACCGGCGTGAACGACGGCGATATCGCCATCGATGATCGGGTCTATCTGGAGCAGATGTATCAGGCCGGCCTCAAGAATTATTGCGATGCGATAGGGGCTCATCCCAGCGGGTACAACAACCCGCCCGATGCCGATTGGCGTTCCTGGAACGATCCTTCGGCGCCCAACTTTAAGGGGCATCCGAGCTTTTTCTTCCGTGGGACCATGGAGGGGTATCGGAACATTATGCTCAAGTACGGCGATGGCGGGAAGCGTATCTGGCCCACCGAGTTCGGCTGGGCGAGCGTGGAGGGCCTTGGCTGTGGCCCCGCTCCCGGCTACGAATATGCCAACGACAATACCGAGGCCGAACAAGCCCAGTTCCTGGTGCGTGCCTATCAGATGGGCCGCAACTGGGGTTGGGTGGGCCCTATGTTCGCCTGGAACCTGAACTTTGCGCCGGTGGCCGGCCGGTTCGATGAGAAGGCGGCCTTTGGCATCGTGCGCGAGGATTGGAGCCCGCGCCCGGCCTTTATTGCCTTGCGGGATATGCCCAAATAAATACCCGAACTGAGATCGACGCGGGATGGAGCTTCGAGGTTCATCCTGCGTCGATCCTTTTGTCCGGGGAACTTTGAGCCCCTTGAAGACGTTTGTAGGGGGAAATGCACCACTTGACGCATTACTTATCCGAGAGGGGAAGCGTATGTTTCAACGCAAATTGGCCGGCCGCCTTTTGATGTTCACCCTGTTAGTGGCTTTCTTGGCGACTGCTGGGGCCTGTTCGTTGCCAACACCCACACCCACGGCGCGCTTGCTCGCCACCAAGACCCCCAAGCCGACTTTTACCCCGTTGATGCCCACAGATGCTCCGGCGACCTCGTCTACGAGCACCGGCGCTGCGACGCCCACGCTTGCCCCCACCATGACCTCACAATCGACGACGCCGCAAACGGCGCCATCGGAAATAGCCTCGTCGACCGTCGAGCCGACAAAAACGGCCAACCCGACGGCCACGCCGGAGCCGACGTCGGTTCCGCCCACTTTAACGGTATTGCCCCCAACGGCGGCGCCCAAGACGTTGCGCATGAGGTCGCCCGAGTATGGCATGCAGGCTTTTATGTGGTGGCGGCCTGAGGTAGCCTCTCGCGATGTGCAGATCATTCGCGAGGCGGGTTTCGGCTGGGTAAAGGTGAACTTTGGTTGGCGCGACATCGAGGGGGCGGGCAAGGGGCAGTTTGATTGGTCGCACACCGATCGAATTGTGGAGATGGCCCGCGCGAACGACCTGGATATTGTGGTGCGCGTGGATCATCAGCCGGCCTGGGCGGGTGGGGGCTTTCCCGTTAACGGCCCGCCCGATAACCTTCAAGACCTGGCCGACTTTTTCACCACGCTGGCCGGGCGCTATAGAGGGCAGATTCGCGCCTATGAGGTCTGGAACGAGCCCAACCTGGCCCGCGAATGGGGTGGCAAGCTGCCCGATCCCGGCGCCTATGTGAAATTGCTCCGCGTGGCCTATCGGGCGATCAAGGCCGGAGACCCTAACGCCATGGTGATCAGCGCCGGCCTGTCGCCCACCGGCTCTTGGACCAACGAGGCGCGGCCAGACGATTGGTATCTGGAGAGCATGTACATCGCCATGGGAGGGAATAGCGACGGTTATTTCGACGTGCTGGGTGCCCATGGTGCCGGGTACAAGAGCCCGCCGGAGCGCGACCCCGCGGAGGTGGCGGCGAACCCCGACCTGGGCGGCCATCGCTCGATGTGTTTCCGTCGCGTCGAGGATCTGCGCGCCATCATGGTCAAATACGGCGACGGCGACAAGCAGATCGCCTTGTTGGAGTTCGGCTGGACCAGCGATCCCCGCCCGGGCTCGCCCTACAACTGGCACGCGGTGAGCGAGGAGACCAAGGCTGACTATTTCGTGCGCGCCTACCAATATGCCAAGCAGAACTGGTCGCCATGGATCGGCTTGATGAGCCTCATCTATGTGGCCGATCACGATTGGACCCCAAATGACGAGCAATACTGGTGGGCGATCACCGAGCCGGGATGGCCTCAATTCAAGCCGCGCCCGGCGTATATCGCGCTCAAGAACATGCCCAAATAATCGCCCGGCCGATTCTTGCTCGGCTAGGTAGCGGGCATGGCCCACACAGATGAGCCATGCCCGCTATCTTATAACTACAATACCCGATATGGGTGGCTAGCTCGCTGCTACGCTCGCCGATGCCTCCCAAGGCGTGAACTGGCGGCGGTAGAGTCGGGCGTAAGCACCGCCGCGGGCCATCAGTTCGTCGTGGGTGCCACGCTCGACGATGCGCCCGTCCTCGATGACCAGGATCATGTCCGCTTTGCGGATGGTGCTCAGCCGGTGGGCGATGATAAACGCCGTGCGCCCTTCCAAAAGGGTGTCCATCGCCTCTTGGATGGTGCGCTCGGTGACGGTATCCACGCTAGAGGTGGCTTCGTCCAGGACCAGGATGCGCGGGTTGGCCAGCAGGCAGCGGGCAAAGGAGATGAGCTGGCGCTGGCCGGCAGAGAGCCTCACACCCCGTTCTTGTACCTCATGGTTATAGCCGTCGGGCAGCTCGCGCACAAAGCGATCGACCTGCACCGCCTCGGCTACGCGACGCACCTCCTCATCGCTGGCATCCAGGCGACTGTAACGAATGTTATCGGCGATCGACCCGGAAAAGAGAAAAGAATCCTGTAACACCATCGAGATCTGCGAACGCAGGCTCTTGATGCGCAGTTTGCGCAGGTCATGGCCATCGATCAAGATGCGGCCCTCCTGCGGATCGTAGAAGCGCAGCAAAAGGTTGATGATGCTCGTCTTGCCGGCGCCGGTGGGCCCCACCAAAGCCACGGTTTGCCCCGGCTTGACCTCAAAGTTGATGTCGCGCAGCACGTAATCATCGCCGTCGCTGTAGCGAAAGCTAACGCCCTCGAAACGCACCTCGCCCCGAATAGTAGGCAGGTCGATGGCATCGGGCGCCTCGATGATCTCAGGTTGGGTATCCAGGTATTCAAAGATGCGTTCCGCCGAGGCCATGGCGCTCAACACCCGCGAGTAGACGCGGCTAATGGCGCTGATCGGTTCCCAGAAGCGAAAGAGATAGTCGGTAAAGGCCATGATATAGCCGATGGTGAGGGTGTTGTTCATCACCATGCGCGCGCCCACCAGAACGACCAGACAGGTGCCGAACAAACCAAAGATATCCACCATGGGCCAGATCAAGATCTCGATCTTGATAGCGCGCATAAAGGCGTCATAGTAGGCGC